>JBIIGP010000032.1:0-12482 GCA_044236415.1 Acidimicrobiales bacterium
TGCCGCTGCGAAATCAATCGCAACCGAATCCGCTTGAACTCTTTCAGATCTGGCTGAACCTGCCGGCTGTCGACAAGATGTGCGACCCATCGTTCACAATGCTCTGGGCTGAACAGGTACCGAAGATACGCCGTATCGATACCGATGGTCGCAGAGTTGAAGTTGTTGTCATCGCCGGCGCATTCGATGACACCAGTCCCCTCAACCCACCTTCGAATTCTTGGGCATCAAAGGATTCTGCAGAAGTTGCGGTTTGGCATCTCCATCTTGACCCGGGCGCATCACTCGAGCTTCCGCCCACGAGATCAGCGGAGACGATTCGAACGCTCTATGTCTTCGACGGTGACGGCGTACAAATTGACGAGACGCATTTGGGATGCAACACCGGTTCGGTGCTTCGCTCCAACGACATCACAACGCTTCAGTCTTCGGGCGGAGCTGATTGCCTCGTGCTTCAAGGTCGCCCCATTGGTGAGCCAGTTGTGCAGCAGGGTCCTTTCGTGATGAATGACGAAGCGGGCCTTCGGCAAACGTTCATCGATTACGAGCGCACAGGTTTTGGCGGCTGGCCTTGGCCTGTCGATGGGCCAGTACATGACCCAGACCGCAAACGGTTTGCGGTGCATCCCAACGGTTTCGTCGAGGAACCGATCTAGACCGGCATCGCCCCCGCTCCACCCGATAGCGTCAGCGACGCAGAATTCATCGCAGTTGTTCCGGGGGGATCAATGGCACACGAGACACGAACCGACATCGACCTTCTCGATGGCGAATGGTACGCACGCCAGCCATATGAGCAGTGGGCGTGGATGCGTGACAACGCACCGGTGTACTGGGACGAACCGAACCAGGTGTGGGGCATCACTCGGTACGAGGATGTTCTGGCAATTGAGAAAGACGCAAAGACCTTCTCATCAATGCGAGCACCACGCCCTCACGGCGAACCGCTTCCAATGATGATCTCAATGGATAACCCAGAACATCAGCGTCGTCGATCACTGGTGAACAGGGGGTTTACTCCGAAGAAGGTGCAAGCCCACGAAACAACAATTCGAAAGATCTGCTCGAAACTCATTGATGACGTCTCGGCCAAGGGTGAATGCGATTTCGTTTGGGATATCGCCGCTCCACTCCCCCTCTTACTTATCGCCGACATGCTGGGCTTTGAGCCCGATGTCTACGACGACCTTTTGCGATGGTCCGACGACATGATTCGCGGGACAACCGGCACACCGACACCCGAGGTGCAACTCGCGGCAATGAATGCTGGTATTGAATTCCGCGAGTACCAGTTACGAGTGATCGCTGATCGCCGTTCACGACCCCCGCAAGATGATCTCATCAGCACATTGGTGAATGCCGAGATCGATGGCCACAAACTCGATGATGAATCAATCGTGAGTGAGACCTTGCTGATCCTCATCGGCGGTGACGAAACCAGTCGCCATGTCATCACATGCGGAATGATCGCACTGCTTGAGTTCCCCGATCAGCGAGACCTGCTCGCGCAACAGCCGGAACTTATCGAGACAGGCGTCGAGGAGCTCCTACGTTGGGTCTCACCAATCAAGAACATGTCTCGAACAGTCACTACGCCCGTTGAACTGCACGGGGAACACCTAAGAGAGGGTGACCAAGTGATGCTGTTTTATCCATCAGCAAACCGTGATTCCCGCGTCTTTGAGAACCCGGACCAACTTGATGTGCGGCGCTCTCCCAATCCCCATCTCGCGTTTGGTTTTGGACCTCACTTCTGCCTGGGCGCTTCACTCGCACGGCTCGAGTTGAAAGTGATGTTCGAGGAACTGCTGCGTCGACTCCCCGACATTCAACTTGCATCGACAGAACCGCTTGAGTTCCGAGCTTCGAACTTCATCAGCGGTCCTGAATCAATGCCCGTCCGTTTCACATCTTCGAACTGAAAGGCGTTTCACATGACTTTTCACCCCGATGAAGTACGAGCTGCGTACGACAACTTCGTTGCAGTAGGCGACAGTGGCGACTGGAATGCTTGGGCAGACCTTCACACTGTCGATGGGCTTTGGGTTGAGCATCACCTCGGAACCTTCCGCGGCCGCGAGGAGATTCGCAAGGCAATCGTTGATGTGATGGCTCAGGCGCCATCGACGATGGAATTTCCCATTGAGTGGGTCGTGATCGATGGCAATCGCGTCGTGTACTACCCATGGCAGGTGCTCCCCCACCCGACCGGTGGCGAGCCATTCCGCTTTAGCTGCATCACGATCCTTGAGTATGCAGGTGATGGCCAGTTCTCGTACCAAGAGGACGTGTACAACCCCACTGAAGGCGAACGCGTCTTTGGTCAATGGATCGCTGCTGGTGGTCGCCTTCCGGGGCAGGGTTAATCGTCAACGACTGAGGGTGACACCTGCAGCACTTGCTGCTTTTCCGTACCAGTCCGCAAGTGACTCCACTGTCTCGTGGGCATTGAGTCCACTCGGATTCGGAAGAATCCAGAGCTCAGAGCCTTCGAACCTCTCCTCGGCGCGGCCGATCGCAACCTTCGCGTTCCCGAAAGCTTGCCTGTAGGCCGTCACGCCAAGAATCGCGACGACTTTCGGCTTCCTCGTTCGAACGAGTTCGCGAAGCAAGTTGCCGCCATCAAGAAGCTGTTGTTTCGACAATTCGTCGGCCCTAGCGGTGGCTATCGGGCAGATGTTTGAGATTCCGATCCCTTTGCGCTCGAATTCAGAACGAACATCGGGTGGCAGACCACGCGATGCATCAACATCAGTAGTGGTGATACCTGAGCGATACAACGCCGGCCAAAACCGATTTCCGGGACGAGCAAAATGGGCATTCACCGCTGCGGTCCATAGTCCCGGATTAATGCCGACGAACAAAAGACTGATCTTCCTGGGAAGCACATCATCGACCGTAAGCCCATGGAACGACGCCAACTCCTCCTTGGTCGGTCGGCGACCTTCTATGAACTCCCGCCGCTGCGTCACAGTGTTCAGATCGCTGCAATGTCTGTCGGAGAGAGCTTTCGATTCTCGATGCCGAGAAAGCCATCACTTGATGTGTAGGTATCTTCGCCGGTGAACAACCCGTCGTCTCCGATAGGCCACAACACACACATTCGAGCTTCGTAGAGATAGTGCGCATCGATGTCGTCAACAGGTACTCCGCGTGCCGCGAGAGTTGCACCCGGATAGGCCATTCGCATTATTCCCTCGGTCACGATGCAATGCCGGTCGACGACAAGCCATTCAGTATCCAGCTGTAATTTCTCGGCACCCGAAGCAGCGAAATCCTCATAGAACTTTTGCACTGTTGACTTTCCAATGAGATCTCCGCCGCCATTTGGGATCGAATGCATGTGATAGTGGGCATGCTCTGAAACTGTCGCCATGAGCTTTTCCATGTCGAGGGATGCTTCAGCCTGTTGATGTTGCAGCAGCAATTCGAGATTGCGTCGCAAAACTGGGTCAGATTCGACCTTGAGACGCGCTTCCACTTTTTCCCACGTGACTCGTTGATCGATAACCATGTCCCCTCCTACGGATTGTCTGCTCTCAGTTGTAGCCGAATCGCACAACTACATCCCGAGTTTGTCGACACGAACCGGCACTCCTGAGGCTCGAGGCATTGCCGTCAGTGGGTCGACATCGACACGAGAACTCGTGAGGGTCCCCGTAAGCGAGCCCGGGTGCCCATGAGTCACAGAAACAACCCCAGGGCGCAGGGTTTCATCGATCCCTACAGTCGCCACCAGTGATCCATGGTCTGTCGTCAGTGCCACCCAGTCGCCGGTGACAATCCCCCGGTCCGATGCGTCATTGGGATGGAGCACCACCACAGGCTCGTCGCCAGAACCTGCGAATCGGACAGAGTTGCTCCATGCCGATTCCCGACGGGGCACGAGCAGGAGACCAACTTCAGGCCCCCTGTGCAGCGCGAGGCGCTCAACAAACGACTCAGGTGCGATTCGCCAGCGACCATCGGCAAGCATGCGCTCACGCACCCACCCGTAGGCCGGAGCCAGATCAACGCCACGGGAACCGGCGCCGATCACATCGGACGCCTCAAGCGGGCCGTGTCCGAGGAGCCCCGCCAGAATCCCCTCGTCGGAAAGAGCATCGAGAGGAGCGCCGCCGAACATTGGCCGTTCGGACCTTGCCGCAAGCGACCCAAGAATCCACCACACGGGACGACGATCCGCTTCAGGTTCAACGATTGGCGGAGTGAACTGCATACCGGAGCGAAATGCCACTTGTTCCGCCAAGGTCAGATCGGCTCGCTCGAGCTGTCCCGTTGCCGGAAGCACATGCGTCGCGAGTTCGCAGAGTTCCGTATCGGCCACATCGATGACGACGAGCGCATCGAGCAACGCCGCGGCTTGGCGGAAGCGGTCCGGCTCCGGAAATGCAGAGAGCGGGTTTCCCCCCGTTACGACCAAAACTTTGAGTCGTCCGGCTTCGATTTCATCGACTAACGCAGCAACCGGCAGTTGCCCCGCAATACGCACTAGCTCGGGGCGTGAGGAAGGGCCATCGAGCGCTGGAGTGCCCGGACGAACCGGAGCCAACCGGTTGACAACCCCTTCGTTGAAACGCATCCCACCTATGACATCAAGGGAACCGGTCATCACCAAGAGGACCCAACGCAGCCACTCAACGAGAATGCCGTCGGTGGCCATGGTTGTTCCGGTGCCACAGAACATCGCAACGCGTCCAAAGTTCGACCGCAGTTGTGCGAGAAGTCCATCGATCAATACGCGACTGCAGCCCGTAGCGATTTCTGCGGCCTCGAGTGAAAACGGAAGGACCGCCCGAGCGAGTCGATCAATGTCGCCGTCGTGACATGTCGATGCGAGAGCGTCGCGACACCGCTCGTCGGCGAAAAGTTCGCGTACGAGAGCAGCAAGCAAGATGACGTCTGATCCAGGGCGGAGTTGGAGGTGGTTATCCGACAGCGCCGCCGATTCGGTCCTTCGAGGATCGATTGTCCAAACTTTTCCGCCGAGCGCCTGATTCTCGCGAAGACGGCGCACAGGATCAGCCAACGTGGTTCCGTAACCATGCGACACAACAGGATTCGTTGCCAACAAAATCAGTAGTCGCGAATGCTCCGGTTCCCAAACAGGGTTCAGCATCGGATGACCAGCGACTGCCTCGGCAGCAACGAGTACGGGTGCATTGTCGACGGTGGCCGCCGTGTAGAACGATGCACTCCCGACTGACCCCATCCACATTCCGCAAGCAACTTGACCAGCGGAGTCATAGGCAAGGCCTGTTGCGAGATAGAGGCCTATCGAGTCTGCTCCATCGATACTTTTGGTCTCGTCGATGATGTTCGCGAGATCGTCAAGCACTTCATCCCAACTAGCAGTTGTGCCGCGAAGGCGCGGATGATCGAGCCGATTTGGTGAGTGATGCCATTGCGGAAGTGCTCTGCCTTTTTCGCAGGTGTAGCCACGTGACACCGGATGCTCTGCATCGCCGCGCACCTTCACGACCTGGCCCTCGTCAACAGAGACCACGATGCCGCAGGCCGCGGCACAGATTCTGCAGAAAGAAAGATGATCAGTCACTGGGACGGTTCAACGCTCGTCGAGAATCGATGGGTCAGCGCGCAGTTCAAGTCGCGCCATTGCTTCCCAGAACCCGATGAAACCATTTCCGTCGCTCTGGCGACCGCGCTCGATCCACCATTCAGGAACTGCTGACTCCGCTCGTCCCCCAGCAGCTCGGATATGCCACGCCCGTTGACAGCGCTGTTCGAGTGCGACTGCACGCTGATGAACTGCGCGGATTGTTGATCCGAGAACAAAGACACCATGACCAGCAAGCAGGGCCAGGTTCGCATCGCCCATTGCAACAACGGCATCACGTGCAGCATCTGAGTTGTCGACGCCACCACCGTATTCATCGATGACGATGAGGTCACCACCTCCGCCGAGACCAGAACTTTGGTCGTAGACGGGAGGAACCTCACCCATATCGGCCCACACTGTTCCGTACAGCGGATGACTGTGCATCGCCACCCCGACATCTTCTCGGAGCTTGTGAAGTTCGAGGTGCAATGGGATGCCCAGAGGAGCAGGCCACTCCCCCTCGACCACCTTTCCCTCGAGGTCGATCCTGATGAGTTGCGAGGGACGGAGTTCGTCCCATGTGATGAACCAAGGGTTGCAAAGCAAGGTGCCGTCGCCCAGATTCACCGTGATGTGACCGGCCAGATGATCGGCATAGCCCTCTCTCCATAAGGCCCTCGCCAACACCACAAATTCCTGGCGAAGCGTCAACTCTGGAAGTAGTTGATCCGGTGTTGGAGTGAAACCCACAGCTGTCCCCCTTCGAGAACTCCACCTGTGCCCGAGGACAGCGGACGGAGCCATACGTAATCCCCCGACACTAGAGTCCGCCCATGCGATTTACAGGGAAACGAATCTTCGTCACAGGTGCAGCCGCTGGGATTGGTGAAGCCACCGCCCAACTCTTCCGACAGGAAGGTGCCCAGGTCGTGGGGGTGGATGTTGCCGAGGCCGAGGGAGTCGCCTATTGCGACGTCACCAATCCCGACTCGGTGAACGCCGCCATGGACGCTGCTATTGCCGAACTCGGAGGTCTCGACGTCCTCGCCAACGTTGCAGGCGTCAACTGGTTCTCCAAAGTTGAAGACATCACGCTTGAGCTCTGGAACCGCCACCTCGCTGTGAATCTCACCGGACCAATGCTTGTCACCCAGGCCGCTCTTCCTCACCTGCGAGCCTCGACCGGAAACATTGTGACGGTCGGTTCCATTTCTGGACTTCAGGGCCAGCCATACAACTCGTCGTATTGCGCTTCCAAAGCCGGACTCATCATGTTCATGAAGGCACTTGCCGTTGAACTCGCTGCCGACGGGATACGAGTGAACCTTGTGTGCCCTGGCGGAGTCGATACCGCAATGACCACGAACGCACTTTCAAATATCAAGGGCGAGATTGACTTCAGCCACTTCCCCAAAATGATGGGTGTTCTCCCCGGCATGATGGCACCGGTGAAGATCGCTGAAGCACTTGCACACCTTGCGTCAGATGCTGCGAGCACCACGACAGGAGCATCCCTCGTCGTCGACAACGGAACTCTGTGGTGATGTATTCGCCAACTGACCTCGACCAGATCCATCAGTTGAAGGCGCGCTACTTCCGACTGATGGACACAAAGCAGTGGGATCTGCTTCGTGAAGTCTTTACGGTCGATGTTCGGATCGACACGACCGAAGACAGTGGCACCGTCATCGATGGCGTTGACGACTACCTGCCGTTCCTCATCTCCCAGATTGGCGATGTCGTTACCGCTCATCATGGACATATGCCGGAAATTTCATTCGTCGATGACGATCACGCAACTGGCATTTGGGCGATGGAAGACGAACTGTGGTGGCCCGAAGGCCAACCCATCAAATACCTGCATGGGTACGGCCACTACCACGAGACTTATGTCCGAGCGGCTGGCGGGTGGAAGATCAGCTCACTCAGGTTGACGCGGCTTCATCGAATTTTTGAATTCGCCGGCTGACTCCCGACCGATGCAGTAACGGTTAGTCGAGCAACTTGGCTTTCGCTGCTGTGTATTCCGCATCTGTGAGTGCACCAGACGCATGCATGTCACCCAACTTCTGAAGTTGGGCGACATGATCACTTGCATCGCCATTAGTGAACCGCGACGCGATGTTGGTCCATGTCTTTGCGACGGAATTCTTCACTCCGTCAACATCGACATCGAGCTGCACGTCGGGGAACTCAGCGAGTGAACGACTGCGGAGATACTCAAGGCCAAGGCCCACGACTACTCCGATGATGATCACTGACCACCAAAGCCGCAACGCTGGGGAGGGCACGATGAGCAGGACGAGAAGGTACAGAACTGCAGCGCCCACCCAAAACACGGTTCGATCTGCGTTGAGCACTGGGGCAGCTGTTCGACGAGCCCACGTGGCGATGCGATTTGGGCCAATGGCCAGCATTCCCGCAACGATGATTGCACCCCAGGTAATCAGCAACCACGCTGTGTCGAAAAGCAACTCCGACAGAATCCCGAAGATAATCTTTCCAGCAACGCTGTACTGGGGGTCGGTAATGATCGAATCGATGTAGTTGCCGGTAAGCCTGCGCATGGTCGTGAGCAGTAGACCAACGACGATGATCGACCATCCAACGTTGCGCAACGTGAGACGGCGACGACCACGGGCAAGCCATACCGCCAATGCGTACAACGCAACGATGAGGACAAAGAGGATTGGGCCCAAAATATTGACGATCTTCACAGCGTTCTGAATTGAGGCGAGTGAGCTCGATTCAAAAATTGTGATTTGACCAACATCAGCCGGAAGTTTTTCCATGACTGATGCGGGGATCCCAAGATCGGTTCCGACGATCCGAACGATCTCACCGATGTCGAGGGTGACCTTGCCATCCTTGGTGGATCCCACTCTCGTTTTGTCCTCGAGAACATTGACGAGGGCCTGGTGAGCCTTCTCATTGACTGTGTGCCAAATCTTCAGAACGCGGTCAGAGGACAAGATCTTCTCGACAGCAGTTGCCGCTGGCGTGCGGATTCCGGCGGCCAACGGACCGGCGACACCCTTCCAGCCCTCGGGGAGTTTGTCCGACAGTTCTTCCTGTACATCGACATTCGAATAGATCTGATCGACGATGTAGGTAGACAACGCCTCCTGAACCTTGGGCTCAGCGAGGATCTTGTCGCTGGCGGCCACCCACTTCGGCGTGCTCAAGACCTGACGCTTGACCCAAACATCGGCTGCGGTTCCAAAAAGCAAGACCGATGCCAGCAGGATCAGCAAGAAGATCCCGATACGCCGGGCCCGGCCCGATTGATGCGAAGGAGAAACTGTCTCGTCAGTTCCTGAATCAGATGTCGTCGAAGTCATGGCACAGAGTCTGCCCCGAAGAAGGTTCGTTTTCAGGGATTCCCTAAGTAGGCCTCAGCGTGTTTCGGGAGTGAATTCGATCTCAACCCGGTCGTAGGCACGGGTAAAGGTGGCTCCGAGGATCTTCGATTCTGAGCCGGGTGTAAGCCGCCAGTCCGGAATGCGCCGCAACAGCTCTTCGAACATCACCCGAATTTCTATTCGTGCGAGCGATGACCCGAGGCAGAAATGCGTACCGAAGCCGAACGCGACGTGGTGATTATGCGATCGATTCACGTCGAAGCTGTCTGGATCGTCAAACACCGACTCATCACGGTTCGCTGAGGCGTACATCAACAGGAGTTGATCCCCCTTCTTGATGTTCTTTCCCCGAAACTCAAGATCCTTGGTTGCCGTTCGACGCATATTGAGAATTGGCGTTACCCAGCGAATGAATTCCTCAACTGCGGTTTGCCCAAGAATGCTCGGATCGTCAATCAAAATTGCTCGTTGATCAGGGCGCAGCGCCAGCTCGCGGATAACAGCACCGATCACCGTGCGAGTTGTTTCCGCTCCCCCGTCAAGAAGCAGCAAGCACTCTGAAATGATTTCGGCATCGGTCCAGAGACGACCGTCCACTTCCGTCGTCGCCCAAATCGAAATGAGATCGTCCTGCGGAGAAGCACGACGGGCGTTGATCAACTCAATCGTTGCGCCAGAGAATTCCATGATTGCGCTCATGGAGAGTTCTGAAAAAGGAGCAGTAGAGCCATCGGCCGGGTTCTGTCCCGACTCGTGCATCGTCACTTCTGACCACTCGCGAAGTTTTGGCCACAGTTCTCGCGGGAATCCGAGTTTGTCGCCAATCAATATTGCGGGAAGCGGCGACGCAAGGGACTCGATCGCTTCACATGATCCTTTTGCAGCAACCTCGTCGATCAGTTCATTAACGATCGAGCGAATCTTTCCCTCGATCTGCTTGACCGCACGAGGGGTGAACTGCCGGGCAACCAGCATCCGCTGCTGCTGGTGTTCTGGGTCGTCACGGTTGATCATCGACGTATCGTCACGCTGATCGGTCGCTGGTCGAGACCCGTCTTCAGATGTGAAGTCCTGCCAGTTCTTTTCGACCTCAACAATGTCTTCGTATCGAGATATTCCCCACAATTTATGAACGGGGTCCCAGTGCACTGGATCGTTTTCTCGAAGCCACCGGTATGCGGCCCAGGGATCTACGTAAAACTGCGGATCAAGAAGATTGATGTACGGAGTTTCGGTGGTAGTCATACGCCCTCCCCATGGTCGTGTACTTGCGCTTGTGATTCTTGCTCACAATCGTCTGCCACTGCACCCGTTTCCCATGTGTCGCGGCCCTGACGCTTGCCACTGGCGGGACAATCACGTCGACAAGGACACACACTTCTTCCACTCGAAGGTGATGCCTAGGGAATACGACCGAAAGACATGATCGGACCGTACGTCCACCAACCATTCATGGGAGTAATCGCAACACCTTTGGCGGTGTGGAGGATCTGATTTCCGCCGATGTAGATGGCCACGTGCTGCGAGCCACCAGCGCCCCAGAACACGAGGTCGCCTGGTTGTAACTGCGATTCCGAAATGCGGATCGTCGATTTCCACATCGCTCCGCTGTAGTGCTGCAGCGAGATACCTACCTGCAAGAACGCCCATCGAACGAACCCAGAACAGTCGAAGACATCTGGGCCTTCAGCTGCCCAAACGTAACCGGCACCCAACTTTTTGCGTCCCTCTTCAATGGCTCGAGCGGCCTCGGGCCGTACTTGTCCAGGGTTCGGATTCGGCGCGGCGGTGGCACGACCACCAGATGAACTTGCCGCAGCGGCGGCACGAGCGGCTGCGGCTGCAGCAGCAATCCGAGCATTCTCCGCCTGGACGAGAACTCGCAATTCTCCCTGAACCCTCGCGTTGATCGCTGCTTGTTGGTTTGTCGCGTCGTCAGCGGCCTTCTTGAGTTGTTCAATCTCGGCGGCTTTAGCTGTCGAAACATCCTCTGCAGCCTTGAGACGAACGCCATCTTCTTCAGCCTTCTGTCGAGCAGCGTTGAGTGCGTCGACAAGATCCTGACGACTTCCAGAAATCGATTGGAGATAGGAGCGCTTCTGCACGCCCGTACTTGCGTCGTTCGAAATAAGAGCATCGAACTCGGGGCTGTCATTGCCCGATTGGTAGGCAGCGACTGCATACTGACGAAGATCCTCACGACGCACGTCGGCCTCGGCAGCGGTTTGAGCAGCGAGCACCTTTGCAGCGTTCACCTTCTCTTGTGCCTGCTTGAGTTCGTAGTTCGCCTGTTCGTATTGGCCGTTGAGTTCCTGCTGGCGATCCTGGAGTTGAGCGAGCTGCTCACCAATCCGCGCCGCTTCGGCCTTCTTGTCCGAAAGAGGATCAGCGCTCGCTGGCCCCACCACGACGGCACCGAGAATCAGAGCGGCGACAGCACCTAGGGAAACGAAACCAAGACGAAGAGACCGGAAACGTTTCACGGCTGTCACCTTGCCACCCTTTGCTGCGCCTCGCGCGCACCCAGCAGTGCTGGACCCGCCGAATTCCTCGGCAAGGATCGGGCCCCGACGCTGGGGCGATGCTCCGCAATCCATGTTGCAGAATCTTTACAGATCGCCCCTAGCCCCGCAACGCGGACGCCAGATTCCTTCCATACGTTGGTTCCGAAGAGCCAAGATCGCCTCGCGTGATGCGATCCCGGGGATTCTCAGCAATCGACCTACTCCGGCTTCGAGATGGCCCGGGACCCACTATTTATCAATCGCACCCTCGCTACGATCCCACTGGGGATTTCGCCAGAGAGGGCTTCAGGATGCAGACGGTTTTGGACGGTCTCTGGTTTGGCGAAGGCCCTCGTTGGCACCAAGAACGATTGTGGTTCAGCGACATGCACGGACATCGGGTCCTCTCGACCGATCTCGCCGGCGATGTCCGGACTGAGGTGGAAATGATCGACGACGAGCCCTCGGGACTCGGCTGGCTGCCCGACGGCCGCCTCCTCGTCGTTGCAATGGAATCGCAACAACTCCGTCGGGTCGAGCGCGACGGAACACTTGCTCTGCATGCTGACCTCTCGGCGATAGCTCGAGGTTCTCTCAACGACATGATCGTTGCGTCGGACGGCACGGCATACGTCGGTGACATGGGGAGCCGAATCCATGACGGTGGCGAACGCCAACCCGGCCAGACAATCGCCGTTCGATCCGATGGTTCGTGGTTTGTCGCTGCCGATCAATTGGAATCGCCAAACGGCCACGTCCTCACCGCCGACGAAGCCGTCCTCCTCGTCGCTGAGAGCGCTGCTGCCCGGGTGACCGCATTCGACCGCCGACCGGACGGGACCCTCGCAAATCGTCGGGTCTACGCAGCCCTACGTCCTTCACCCGACGGACCGCCGTTCGCCCCACCCGATGGGATCTGTCTCGACGCCGAAGGTGCTGTTTGGGTGGCTGATCCAATCGGGGCTCGAGTTTTCCGGGTTCTCCCCGGAGGCCAAACCACCGCCGAACACCGATTCGATGGGTTGATCCCGGTTGCGTGTGTTTTGGGTGGCCCCG
>JBIIGP010000033.1:0-12451 GCA_044236415.1 Acidimicrobiales bacterium
ACGCACAGAAGGCTGGTGCCCTCGGCATCCGCGTGCAGTGCTCGGGCCGTCTTGGTGGCGCTGAAATGTCACGTACCGAGTGGTACCGCGAAGGTCGCGTGCCGTTGCACACACTTCGCGCTGACATTGACTACGGCTTCCGCGAAGCAAAGACCACCTACGGTCGCATTGGCGTGAAGGTGTGGCTCTACAAGGGCGACATCCTTCCGTACAAGAGCGTGCTCGACGACAAGGCCACCCGCGAAGCGGCGATGGCTGTTGGTGAAACCTCCGGTGACGCTCGTCCCCGCAAAGTTGTGTCATCAGCCGCGGGTCGCAAGCGCGATGCCGATTCGGAACTGATTGAAGACATCGAAGCAACCCCGCTGGTGAAGGAAGCCGATCCCGAGCTCGAGCGCCTGCTCGCCGAGGAAGAAGAGATCGAGCGTTCAACTCGCCAGCACCACGAAACCCCGCACTTCCGTCCCGGGGATGGTGACTGAACATGTTGATGCCTAAGAAGGTCAAGCACCGCAAGCAACAGCGCGGTCGTATGAAGGGTCAAGCCAAGGGTGGAACCGAAGTCACGTTTGGTGACTACGGCATCCAGGCACTCGAGCCGGGTTGGATCACTGCCCGTCAGATCGAGGCTGCCCGTATCGCGATGACTCGTCATATCAAGCGTGGCGGCAAGGTCTGGATCAACGTGTTCCCAGACAAGCCCGTCACTCAGAAGCCGGCCGAAACCCGCATGGGTTCTGGCAAGGGAAACCCCGAACGTTGGGTCGCCGTGGTCAAGCCCGGTCGCATCATGTTCGAACTGTCCTACAACGACCCCGAGATTGCTCGCGAGGCAATCAACCGGGCCATCCAGAAGCTGCCGATCAAGGCTCGCTTCGTTGCTCGTGAGGAGTCCTTCTGATGGCAAAGACCAAAGAATCACTCCGAGACATCAGCGACGGCGAACTGCTCGACAAGCTGGCATCGGCAAAGGAAGAACTTTTCAACCTTCGCTTCCAGCACGTCACCGGTCAGCTCGACAACACCGCACGTCTTGGTGTGGTCCGCAAGCTTGTTGCTCAAATCAACACGGAATTGCGTACCCGCGAGATCGCCGCAGCCGAAGCGCTGTCGAAGAACGAGGAGAACGCCTGATGGCTGAGGAAACCACGGCCACTGAGCGCGCCAATCCGCGCAAGATCCGTGAGGGAACGGTCGTTTCGACGTCCATGGACAAGACCGCAGTCGTCACTGTGACCGACCGCGTGCGTCACCCTCGCTACAACAAGACCGTTCAGCGCACGAACAAGCTGTACGTCCACGACGAGACCAACGATCTCAACGTCGGCGACAAGGTTCGCGTGCAGGAGACCCGCCCGCTTTCGAAGACGAAGCGCTGGCGTGTCCTTGATGTCCTGGAGCGTGCACGATGATCCAGCAGGAATCCCGACTTCGGGTTGCCGACAACAGTGGTGCGAAGGAAGTTCTTTGCATCAAGGTTCTCGGTGGCACGCGTCGCCGTTACGCCTCGATCGGTGACATCTTTGTCGCCACGGTCAAGGACGCCATCCCTGGCGCCGGCGTCAAGAAGGGCGACGTCGTCAAGTGCGTCGTCGTTCGCGTCAAGAAGGAAAAGCGTCGTCCAGACGGTTCCTATATCAAGTTCGACGAGAACGCTGCAGTTCTCATCAATGACAACTTGCAGCCGCGTGGCACTCGCATCTTCGGCCCAGTGGGTCGCGAGCTGCGTGACAAGAAGTTCATGCGAATCGTCTCGCTCGCCCCGGAGGTGTTGTGATGAAGATCCGCAAGGGCGACCGCGTTCAGGTGCTGTCCGGTAAGGACCGCGGCAAGACCGGTACCGTCACTCGATCCATTCCCGAAAAGGGAAAGGTCATCGTCGATGGTGTCAACATCGCCAAGAAGCATCAGAAGCCCGTTAGCCAGACCAACACCGGCGGCATCATCGACAAAGAGATGCCAATTCCGGCCTCCAACGTCGCCATCGTGTGCAACTCGTGCAGCAAGCCGACTCGCATCGGCTACCGCTTCGAGCCCGATGGCACCAAGGTCCGGATCTGCCGCAAGTGCGAAGGAGACCTCGCATGAGCACCGCAACCACAACGATTCCTCGTCTCAAGACCCGCTACAACGATGAGATCCGTGCCCAACTTAAGGACACGCTCGAACTCGGCAACATCATGCAGGTCCCGCGTTTCGAGAAGATCGTGATCAACTCAGGCGTCGGCAAGGCACTCGCTCAGTCTTCGCTGATCGATGGCGCCGTGCGCGACCTCGAACTGATCACCGGCCAGAAGGTCATCGTGACCAAGGCCAAGAAGTCCATCGCCGGTTTCAAACTGCGTGAGGGCAATGCCATTGGTGTGAAGGTCACTCTTCGTGGCGATCGCATGTGGGAATTCTTCGACCGGCTCATCAGCCTGGCGATTCCCCGTATCCGCGATTTCCGTGGATTGTCACCGAAGTCCTTCGACGGACACGGCAACTACACCTTTGGTCTTCCTGAACAGCTCATGTTCCCGGAGATCGATTACGACAAGGTTGACGTCCCCCGCGGCTTCGACATCACCATCGTGACCACTGCCAAGACCAATGCCGAGGGCAAAGCCCTGCTCGATGCTTTCGGCTTCCCGTTCAAGCGTGAGGGGCAGCAGTAATGGCTAAAAAGGCGCTCGTAAATAAGCAGCGCGAGACCCCGAAGTTCAAGGTCCGCGGCTACACCCGTTGCCAGAAGTGCGGACGGCCTCGTGCTGTGTACCGCAAGTTCCAGTTGTGTCGTATTTGCTTGCGCGAACTCGGACACGCTGGCGAAATTCCTGGTCTCAAAAAGGCCAGCTGGTAAGGGAGGCGACGACATGACAATGACAGATCCCATCGCCGACATGCTCACCCGCATCCGCAACGCGAACACCGCGATGCACGATGAGGTACGCATGCCCTCCTCCAAGGTGAAAGAAGCACTCGCACAACTCCTCCTTGCCGAGGGTTACATCGAGAGCTTCACCATCGCTGACGACCCGAACCGTCCCGGTTCGGTCCTCACCGTCACCATGAAGTACTCGCCCGAACGCAAGCGCGTCATCTCTGGTGTCAAGCGCGTGTCGAAGCCGGGCCTCCGTGTGTACACCAAGGCCGACAAGATCCCGCGGGTTCTTGGCGGATTGGGTGTCGCTGTCCTGTCCACCAGTCAGGGTCTAATGACCGACCGTGAGGCGCGAAAGCGTCGCATGGGCGGCGAGATCCTGTGCTTCGTTTGGTAAGGGGCTGACATGTCACGAGTAGGACGCGCTCCTATCGCGGTTCCGGCTGGCGTCGAGGTTTCGATCGCTGGTCAGCACATCTCCGTGAAGGGTTCCAAGGGAACACTTGAACGCGACATTCCCGGTGAGATCACCATCCGTCAGGAAGGTACTGAACTCATCGTCGAACGTCCCAACGACGAACGTCAGAACCGTGCGTTGCACGGCCTGGTTCGCTCGCTCGTTAACAACATGGTCATTGGCGTAAGCACCGGCTTCACCAAGGAACTTGAAATCATCGGCGTCGGTTACCGCGCCACTGCGAAGGGCGACAACGCGCTCGACCTTGCACTTGGTTTCAGTCACCCGGTGAGCGTTGTTGCTCCGGCCGGCATCACCTTCGAGGTTCCCGCACCGACCCAGATTCTGGTCAAGGGCACCGACAAGGAAACTGTTGGTCAGGTCGCCGCTGACATTCGTGCAATCCGTAAGCCCGAGCCTTACAAGGGCAAGGGCGTCCGGTACAAGGGCGAATACGTTGCCCGCAAGGCCGGCAAGGCAGGTAAGTAGACATGAGCGACAAAGCACAGCAAAAGCGCGACGCGCGAATCCGTCGTCACCGTCGAGTGCGCAAGCAGGTGCGTGGCACCGCAACGCGTCCTCGTATGGCGGTCTACCGATCCAATCGCCACATCAACGCACAGATCATCGACGACATCAGCGGTCGCACCATCGCCGCTGCTTCATCGGTGGAAACCGGTGTCGCCTCAGGTGGCACTAGCAACATCGCTGCAGCAACCGCGGTCGGCAAGCTTCTTGCTGAGCGTGCGAAGGCTGCGGGTATCGGCAAGGTCGTGTTCGATCGCGGTGGATTCCTCTACCACGGTCGTGTCGCTGCTGTTGCCGATGCCGCCCGAGAAGCTGGACTGGAGTTCTGATGGCCCTCAACGCTGACGCTCTCGCACTTCGCGAGTCACGCGTGATCAACATCAACCGAGTTGCCAAGGTCGTCAAGGGCGGTCGTCGTTTCTCGTTCACCGCTCTCGTGGTGATCGGTGACGGCGCAGGCCATGTCGGTCTGGGCTACGGCAAGGCCAAGGAAGTTCCGCTGGCCATTCAGAAGGGCACCGAAGAGGCTCGCAAGAACCTGTTCAAGGTGCCGTTGGCCGGTTCAACCGTCACCCACCCAATCGTCGGACGCATGGGCGCCGGACGCGTGCTGATTCAGCCCGCCGCTCCTGGTACCGGTGTGATCGCAGGTGGTGCTGCTCGCGCCATTCTTGAAGAAGCCGGCATCCACGACGTTCTTTGTAAGTCGCTTGGCTCCTCGAACCACATCAACGTGGCTCGTGCGACCATCGCTGGCTTGCAGGGTCTCAAGGATCCCAACGAGGTCGCTCGACTTCGTGGACTTGCACCTGAAGAGTTCGTTCCAAAGGGAATGCTCGAAGCGTTCAAGCTTTCTGAGCGCGGCCCGCACGTTCCGAATGAGGTCGCGTGATGGCAGAACTTAAGGTCACCCAGATCAAGTCGTCGATCGGCACCAAGCCCAAGCACCGCGGAACACTCCGTGCGCTTGGTCTCCGTGGCATCGGCAAGACCAACACCCTTCCCGACCGTCCTGAAATTCGCGGCATGATCGCTCGTGTCCCGCATCTCATTTCGGTTGAAGAGGTCGAGCTCGGCTCGACCGGCAAGTGAGGACATCGTGAAGATTCATGATCTCAAGCCCGCTGAGGGCTCAAACCGTCGCCGCAAGCGCGTCGGCCGCGGTATTGGTGGCAAGGGCGGCAAGACCGCAGGCCGCGGTACCAAGGGCCAGGGCGCACGTACGACCATCCCCGCTCGTTTCGAGGGTGGTCAGATGCCTCTGCACATGCGTGTGCCGAAGCTTCGTGGCTTCAACAACCCCTTCCGCGTGGAATATCAGGCCATCAACCTTGACTCCATCAACGACTCAGGTCTCGACATCGTCGATCCCGTTTCGCTGCTGGGCAAGAGCCTCGTTGGCAAGGGTGCACTCGTAAAGGTGCTTGGTCGTGGAGAAATCTCTCGTCCCGTCACCGTTCGTGCCCACGCAATCTCGAAGTCAGCTGAAGCGGCAATCACCGCTGCAGGTGGCACTGTCGAAATCATCCCTTTGCCGTGGGGCGAACGTCGTCCTCCTGCCAAGGGCAACCAGTTCACAAACCGCTGACGCACTGCTGGCGTCGTAGCCAGCGGTAGGAGTGACCTCGGTGCTCGCAAACCTGAAGAACATCTTCAAGGTCCAGGACCTTCGCAACAAGGTCCTGTTCACGTTCCTGATTATCGCCCTGTATCGACTCGGCGCTCATCTTCCCGTTCCCGGAATCGACACGTCTGCACTCAAGCAGTTGAAGACGCAGGCCGACGAAGGTGGCGTGCTCGCGTTCTTGAAGCTGTTCTCTGGTGGCGGTCTCACCAACTTCGCAATCTTTGCCCTCGGCATCATGCCGTACATCACTGCATCGATCATCATGCAGATTCTCGGTGTGGTCATTCCGAAACTCGAGGAATGGCAGAACATGGGCGCGGTCGGACAGCGCAAGATCACCCAGTGGACTCGTTATGTCACGATCGGTATTGCGATCTTGCAGTCGACCGGTTTGGCCTACCTGTTCCACAACGGTGGCGGTGGCCTCACCAACGGCAACACAACTGGTATCGATCTCATCCCTGACTTCACCGTTTCGCGCGTGATGCTCATCGTCCTTACCCTGACAACGGGTACGGCGTTGCTTATGTGGATGGGTGAACTCGTTACGCAGCGTGGTATCGGCAACGGCATGTCCTTGCTGATTTTCGCTTCTGTTGTTTCCTTGTTGCCGAGCCAGATGGCAACGATTAAGGCCAACGGCGATTGGGTTGCAGTCGCCATGGTGCTCGCCGGTTATGCGCTCATCACCGTTGCGATTGTGTACGTCGAGCAAGGGCAGCGTCGTATTCCTGTTCAGTTTGCAAAGCGCGTTGTGGGACGTCGTCAGTACGGCGGACAGAGCACCTACATTCCGCTCAAGGTGAACCAATCGGGCGTTATCCCGATCATTTTTGCCAGCTCGGTGCTCTATCTCCCGCAGTTGCTCAGCTTCGTACTCCCGACCGATGGTTGGGGAAAGACCGTGCAGGACTGGGTCAACTCAAACCTGGTGAACCCGAGTGCTCCGATCCACATGATCATCTTCGGTCTTCTGATCATTGGTTTCGCCTACTTCTACACAGCGATCACCTTCGATCCGGTCAAGCAGGCTGATCAGCTTCGTAAGCAGGGTGGCTTCATCCCTGGAATTCGTCCTGGCCCCCAGACCGAGCGCTACCTGGCCAAGGTTCTTTCCCGTATCACCCTTCCCGGCGCATTGTTCATCGCCGCTGTTGCTCTTGTTCCTTCCTTCATCTTGACTGCGTATCTTCCCGGCACTCAGGTGTCGTTCACCGGTATCTCAATCCTCATCGCTGTGGGTGTTGCCCTCGAGACGATGAAGCAGATCGATAGCCAGTTGATGATGCGCAACTACGAAGGATTCCTGAAGTAATGACTGCTCGTCTGCTTATCTTCGGACGGCAGGGAGCGGGCAAGGGCACACAGTCCGAGCGGCTTTCGGCGCATTACAACGCTCCACATATCTCTACCGGAGACATGCTGCGCGCTGCTGTTGCTGCCGGCACTCCGCTTGGTGTCGAGGCCAAAGCTGTGATGGATGCCGGCGGTCTCGTATCCGACGAGATCATTCTCGGCGTCGTTGAAGAACGACTCGCCGAAGCCGATGTGCAGGCAAACGGTTTTCTTCTCGATGGTTTTCCGCGCACAGTTGTGCAAGCAGAAGGCATGTCCAAGTTCGCAACGATCGATGTCGCAATCGATCTTGTTGTTGCTGAAGAGGTCGTGCTCGAGCGCATCTCTTCTCGCCGAGTGTGTTCGAAATGTGGAGCCATTTACTCTGTCGCTGCGCCGCCCTCCACGCAGTGGGTCTGTGACAAGTGTGGCGGCGATGTCGAACAGCGCGCTGATGACACGCCCGAATCAATCGCTAAGCGACTCGCGGCATACAACACAGAAACCCAACCAACCATTGACTTTTATGCAGCATCTGGTCTGTTGGTGAAGGTCGACGGAATCGGCTCGCCCGACGAGGTCTTTGCTCGTCTTCTGAGCGCAATCGACGCGCAACTCCCGAAGTAGAAATCGCGAAGCCGAACGAACATGAAAGCTCGTTCGAAAGAAGAACTTCGTCACATGCGCGCGGCTGGTCGCGTTGTGGCAGAGATGCACGAAAAGATTCGTGCTGCGATTCGTCCTGGCGTCACAACCGCTGATCTTGATGCGATCGGCCGCAAGGTGATCGACAACAGGGGAGCGACCTCGAACTTTCTCGGTTACCACGGCTTCCCAGCGGTGATCTGCGCGTCGCCGAACGATGTCATCGTCCATGGCATCCCCGGAGCTGTTGTGCTCAACGAAGGGGACATCATTTCGGTCGACTGCGGGGCCGTCGTCGAGGGGTGGCACGGCGACGCAGCATTCACCATCGGGGTGGGGGAGATCTCCGCCGAGGCAGCCAAACTCATTTCGGTGACCGAGGCCTCGCTGGCCGCCGGCATCGCCGCCATGGTCGAGGGCAACACCCTCGGCGATATTGGTGCCGCGGTGCAGGCTGTGGTCGAGGCCGCCGGATTCTCGGTTGTTCGTGACTATGTGGGCCATGGCATCGGCCGGGCGATGCATGAATCCCCTGAAGTCCCCAATTACGGAGTGGCGGGCAAGGGGGGAAAGCTCAAGGCGGGCATGACCTTGGCGGTCGAGCCCATGGTGACCATCGGGGATTCCGAAACCTTCTTGACTGAGGACGGCTGGACCGTTCTTTCTGCCGACGGATCTTGGGCCGCCCACGCCGAACACACCATCGCGATTGGCCCGAATGGGCCGGAAATTTTGACGCTGCCTTGACCACCCCCCTAACACAGGATTTGGCGCATTTGGAGCCAGCGGGCCTGACCGGTAGGGTCTTCAGTCCGCCCTCGTCCGGGAACCCGCCTTTGCGCGGTCCTGAGCAGGGGTTTTCAGATCCATCACACAGGAGTCAGTGTCCTGGCTAAGCCCAAAGAAGACGCGATCGTTCTGGAAGGAACGGTCACCGAGCCGCTGCCGAACGCCATGTTCCGCGTCGAACTCGAAAACGGCCACAAAGTTTTGGCCCACATCTCCGGAAAGATGCGGATGCATTACATCCGTATTCTCCCCGGTGATCGCGTCCAAGTTGAGCTGACACCGTACGACCTGACTCGTGGTCGGATCACCTATCGGTACAAGTAACACCGACAGCAACACCAACAGCAACATCAGTAACAAAAATTGAACACAAGCGAGTGTCTGATCACAAGGATCAGACCCATCGGAGGGGTTTGGCTTCGGCTGACAACTTCGCTCCGATGTTCCCGGCAGAGTCCGGGCGAAAGGAACAAACGCAGTGAAAGTACGCCCAAGCGTCAAGAAGATCTGTGAGAAGTGCAAGGTGATCCGCCGCCATGGTCGCGTGCAGGTCATCTGTGAAAACCCTCGCCACAAGCAACGGCAGGGCTGATCCATGGCACGTATCTCCGGTGTTGATATCCCGCGTGAAAAGCGCCTGGAAATCAGCCTTACCTACATCTACGGAATCGGTAACACGACTGCGAAGCAGATCTGTGAAGCCACCGAGATCAATCCCAGTACTCGAGTTCGCGACCTCACCGATGAAGAGGTCAACAAGATTCGTGGCTACATCGATGCAAGCCTGAAGGTTGAAGGCGATCTGCGTCGCGATGTCGATCAAGACATCCGCCGCAAGATGGAAATCGGTTGTTACCAGGGTCTGCGTCACCGCCGCGGTCTTCCCGTTCGCGGCCAGCGCACTCACACCAACGCACGTACTCGCAAGGGTCCCAAGAAGACCGTTGCCGGCAAGAAGAAGGTGGCGCGCTGATGGCAAAGCCAGCAAGTGGTGGCCGTCGGCCCCGCAAGAAGGAACGCAAGCACGTCACTCATGGCGTGGCTCACATCAAGAGCTCGTTCAACAACACCATCGTCAGCATCTCCGACCAGGACGGCAACATCCTGTCGTGGGCCTCAGCCGGAAATGTCGGCTTCAAGGGTTCGCGTAAGTCGACGCCGTTCGCGGCGCAGATGGCCGCTGAGCAGTGTGCAAAGCGCGCGATGGAACACGGCGTCCGCAAGGTCGACGTGCTCGTGAAGGGTCCAGGCTCGGGTCGCGAAACCGCAATCCGTAGCATTCAGAGCGCAGGCATCGAAGTCACCGGAATCAAGGATGTCACTCCTGTTCCGCACAACGGTTGCCGTCAGCCCAAGCGTCGGAGGGTCTGAACATGGCTCGTTATACCGGCCCCAAGGCACGCGTTTCGCGTCGCCTCGGCACCAACATCTTCGGCACCAAGGGTGAAACTGTTGCCCTCGAGAAGCGCCCATACCCGCCGGGTGAGCACGGACGTACGCGTCGTCGTGGCAACCCGAGCGAGTACCTGCTCCAGATGCAGGAAAAGCAGAAGGCGCGTTTCACTTACGGCCTTTCCGAGAAGCAGTTCCGCAACCTCTACGAGGAAGCGAACCGTCGCGAGGGTGTAACCGGCGAGAACATGCTCCGGGTCCTCGAGTTGCGTCTCGACAACGTCGTCTATCGCTCCGGTTGGGCAGCGACTCGTCCGCAGGCTCGTCAGTTTGTTGGCCACGGACACATCAATGTCAACGGCAAGCGCGTCGACATCCCGAGCTATCGCGTTCGCAAGGGCGACATCATCACCCTTCGCGACAAGACACGCGAACTGGTCGTTATCCAATGGAACCGCGAAGTTCTCGATCGCACGCCTCCGGCGTGGCTCGAGGCTGGCGATGGTGGCTTCAGTGTCACTGTCCTTGCGGCTCCCCACCGCGATCAGATCGACGTGCCGGTGCGCGAGCAGCTCATCGTCGAGCTCTATTCCAAGTAAGTGCCAGAGGCTTGGCCGACGCCGTCGGTCATGTCTTGTGCAAGTTCACGAAATCGAACGTACGGAACCGAGGTAGGAACAAATGCTGGTTATGCAGCGACCGAAGGTTGAAGCGCTTGGCGACGCCGATGGCGATCGTCAGTTGTTCGCGGTGGGACCGCTCGAGCCTGGCTTCGGCCACACGCTCGGCAACTCACTGCGCCGCACCCTTCTCTCATCAATCCCCGGCGCAGCCGTCACTCAGGTGCGGTTCGACGAGGCTCTCCATGAATTCGACACCATCAAGGGTGTTACCGAAGACGTCACCGACGTCATTTTGAACCTCAAGGACCTCGTCCTTCGGGTTCATAGTGACGAAGCCGTGACCCTTCGTATCGACGTCAAGGGTCCGGCTGAGGTCACCGCAGGTGACATCGTCACGACTTCAGATGTTGAGATTCTCAACCCTGAACTTCGCATCGCGACCATCAACGAGTCGGGTCGACTCGCTCTCGACGTCACCGTCGAAAAGGGTCGTGGCTACGTGTCGGCAGAACGAAACAAGTCAACCAACACCATTGGTGTGATTCCGGTTGATTCAATCTTCTCGCCAGTGCGTCGTGTGACCTTCTCGGTCGAGCCGACTCGCGTCGAGCAGTCAACCGAGTTCGATCGTCTGGTCCTCGACATCGAGACCGACGGATCGATCACCGCTCGTGAAGCACTTGCATCAGCTGGTGCAACGCTTCAGTCACTTGTTGGCCTTGTGGCCGAGATGAGCGACGAGCCGCAGGGTCTTGAACTCGGCGAGGTCAGCATCACTCATGCCGGCTCACCCGATCTCGACCTTCTCATTGAGGACCTCGATCTTTCAGAGCGTCCCCGCAATTGCCTCAAGCGTGCCCAGGTGAACACCGTTGGTGAACTTCTCCTCAAGTCCGAGGACGATCTTCTTGCGGTGACCAACTTTGGCCAGAAGTCGCTTGATGAGGTCATCCAGAAGCTTGACGAGCGCGGTTTGTCGCTCAAGAACCGGGACTGATCCACCATGCCAGCAACCCCACGTAAGTCCAAGCGATTCGGCGGTAACGCCGCTCACCAACGCCTCATGATGGCGAACCTCGCAGCGTCACTTTTCGCTGCTGAGGGCATCGTCACCACAGAAGCCAAGGCCAAGGCGCTTCGCCCCATCGCCGAGAAGCTCATCACGAAGGCCAAGAAGGGCGGCGTTCATCGCCACCGTCAGGTCGTTTCGTTCATGGGTGACAAGGAAATGGCATCGAAGCTGTTCTCTGATATTGCGCCGCGTTACGAAGGACGCCCAGGTGGTTACACCCGCATCCTCAAGCTCGGCCCGCGTCAGGGCGACAACGCGCCGATGGCTCGCATCGAACTGGTCTGAGACCAGTTCGGTCCTGATAGGACAACAATGACTGTGACTTCGACCGACCCTTTGTGGTCGGTCGAGTCGCGTCCGAACACAGAACGCGCAGTTGTTGATATTCCTGCCCCAGCCGCAGGATTCACGAGATTGCGCATGACCATCGCCTACGACGGTTCGAAGTTTCGGGGCATGGCGGAAAACGACGGCGTCGAAACCGTGGCGGGCACGATTCGTGCGGAAATTGAACGCTGTGTTGATCACCCAGTTGTGTTGTCGATTGCTGGTCGCACCGATGCTGGTGTGCACGGATGGGGTCAAGTGATCTCATTTGATGTCGATACTGACCTTGTTGCATCGGGGAAGGGTTCACCGGCACGACTTGCACGATCGATCAATCGACAATGCGTTCCCGGGATTGTTGTGCGCGATGCGCAACTCGCTGCGGCCGATTTCGATGCGCGCTTTTCCGCGCTGTGGCGTTCGTATCGCTACACGGTCGTGAATCGCCCGATTCCTGATCCGTTCTTGGCTGCGACCTCGTGGTGGGTGCCGCAGGACCTCGACATTCACGCGCTTCGCCTCGGGTGTGACGCTCTTTATGGCCTTCACAATTTCTCGAGCTTCTGTCGCCGACCTAAGCCCAACCCGGTGACGGGCTTCGAGCCATCGCTTATGCGCCGGGTCCACGACGCCTCATGGCACGAACTCGGTGACGGGGTCCTCCGGTTCGATATCCGAGCTTCTTCCTATTGCCATCAGATGGTCCGGTCCATCGTGGGGACGCTGGTCGAGATGGGCCGAGGTTTCCGCCGCCCTGGAGAAATGGCCGGGATCATCCGGGCGGAAGACCGTT
>JBIIGP010000034.1:0-12390 GCA_044236415.1 Acidimicrobiales bacterium
ATTTCGCATTGACTGGTTTGGTGTTGCCGCTACTTCTCGCAACTCCCGGATCACGCGTCGTCAACCATTCGAGCATGGGACATCGCCCCGGCAAGATGCGTCTCGACGATCTCAACTACGAACGCCATCGCTACTCGCGCTGGCCGGCATACTTCCAAAGCAAGTTGGCCAACTTGCTGTTCTCGCTCGACCTGCAACGTCGACTTTCACTCGCTGGCGCATCAACGATCGCCCTCACCGCTCATCCCGGTGGGAGCCGGACAGACCTTGGCGTCGAAGGTTCGGGCCTGCTCAACAAGGCGCTCAAACCAATCGGCGGATTCGGGCAATCAGCAGCAAAGGGCGCACTCCCGTTTGTGCGCGCATGCGTCGATCCCACTGCAAAAGGTGGAGACTTCTTTGGTCCGCGCTATCTGATTTTCGGTTCACCGAAACTCGAAACTCCCACCAAGCGTGCCCGCAACACCAACGATGCACAACGACTCTGGAATGAGTCCGAAGAACTGACAGGCGTTCGCTACCTCGACTGAATCGTCGTTCAGTCGTAGTGCCAATTGCGTTCAGGTGGTGCGGTGTATTCGATGCACTGTACGTCGAACCAAATCGGCAACAGGTGCTTCACGTAGAACGCATGGACCGTGCTCGCTGGATTCACGAGGTCCTCGTAGACCTTCAGCTTGATGTTCGGTTCGGTCTTTTGCATCTCCGCGATTCGTGCGCAAAGCGAGTCGACTTCCTCACGGCTGTCGTGCAGAAGACCCAGATGGTCGTAACCGGGCGATGAAATCGGATTGGGATTTTCCGCCAAAAGAATGAACTGCGTTGCGCGTTCATCAAGCATCATCAGCAATCCACTCTGCCCAAGTATTTCAGTGTCCTTGCAATCCCAGCCGAAGAGTCCGCCATAAAACGCCCGGACTTGATCACGGAACTCCGGCGTGAGTGTTCCGGGGGCAAAGGTCAGTTCCATGTGGTTGAAGCGCATCATGGCGCCGACCATAGAACGAACTGGTTCGTCGCGCCTCAACTATGGAAGAAACGTTCCTGTAAGGGTTCGATCGGTGTGCTGCGCGCGCCAGGCCAACATCGCCCGCGCTTCCGCCCACGCTCTCTGTGGATCAGCCAACATCGTGCGCCATGTTGGATCATCTGCAAGGTCGTAGACCAGTGCATCACCATCGGCGAACTGAACGTACGCCAACCCTTCGCTTCGCCGAACGGTGAGCTGATGACTCACACTTCGACGGTCCTGCGGCCACATCGTTCCCTCGCGCCCAGCGGTGAAGTACCGCCAATCGAATTCCCAATACGCCGCATCTCGCCACACCTCGGGTGTTTCCCCCTCAAGAAATGGTCGCAACGAACGACCATCGCATTGGCGAGGAACCGGGATGTCAATCAACTCACACAGCGTCGGGAAAACATCGACTGCTTCAGTGAAGGCCTCAACCACTCCACCGCCAGTTCGTGAGGTTCGAGGGTCGCGAACGATCAGCGGAATGTGAAAACTTTCCTCGAACCAGCCCATCTTCTGCACCATGCCGTGGTCACCAAGTTGTTCGCCGTGATCAGACGTCACGATCACAATGGTGTTGTCCCATTGCCCTGATTCACGAAGTGCGTTCCATACCCGACCAAGTTGATGATCGACATCACTAATCATCCCGTAGTACTGCGCTCGCATCTCACGCAGACCCGCTTCATCCTCCGGAGCAGCGAAATACGAAATTGACAACAAAAACTCGTGAAGAGGATGGAGGTCTGATCCTGGACCGTTCGGAAGATCCACCGAAGCGCGTTCATAAGCAGTCGCCCACTCCCCTGCAGCAGCAAAGGGTGGGTGCGGACGTAGATGACTCAAGTGAACAAACCACGGTTCGTTTTGCCCCGGAAGCCATTCGAGAAATTGGTCAGTTAGAAAGGCGCTAATTCCCACGTTGGCAGGACGTTCCGATTCCGTTGCCAGCCCCTCTTCAGGGTCAACAGGCATGTCGTAGCCCTGTGCACGCACCCAATCCGCCCACGCTTCACGTCCACGAGTGAGATCGAGTTCGCAACGAAACCCAGGAAGCACCCCTTCATAGGTCAACAGTCGTGGATCATCCGCGGCGACTGTTCGGGGATCGATTGCTTGATCGGTGTAGCCAAACAGAACTGGGTCATAGCCATTTCGGCGAGCGGCGAGCGCGATGTTGTCGAAGCGGGCATCGAGCGGCGAACCATTCATCACCACGCGGTTATTCATCTGATAAGTGCCGGTATAAAGCGCCGCTCGGCCGGGCGCGCATGGCGAGGCCTGCCCATAGTGCCTGGCGAAGCGCACCGACTCGGCACAGAGCGCATCAAGTGCCGGGGTTTGCACCACCGGGTGGCCGGCAGCCGAAAGACACTCGGCCCTGAATTCATCGAGCGTGATGAAAAGAATGTTCGGACGAGCATCGGCCATATCCGGAGCGTAGGACACGGGCCTAGCATCGCGATGTGGACGAGCCATTCTTTGACACCATCGAACCCGGTCCCGATGCTGCCGACCATTTTCACCAATTCGGTTGGGTACTTACAGAACCGCTGCAACCCCAAGGAGTTGCCGAGCTTCGTGAATGGATCGACGACCTCATGACATGGCCCGACGACGGCCCGTGGCTGCACTACCGGGAAGCAACAGCGAACGGTCCTCAACTCTGCCGAACAGAAAACTTTGTTCCACATCACAACGAATTGCGGGAACTCCTTACCCGTAGCGAACTCTCGGATACCGCGTCGATCCTCCTCGACGAGACTGCGGTTCTTTACAAAGAGAAGATCAATTACAAAGCACCGGGTGGCGCTGGCTACTCACCACATCAAGATGCGCCGGCCTATCGATTTATCGAAACACATGTTTCGTGCATGCTGGCGATTGATGATTCTCGGGAATCAAACGGTTGCATTGAAGTCGTGTCGTCAATGCACAACGAGATCCTCCCGATGGATGACAAAGGCTGCATCCGCGCCGACATCGTTGAACAACTTGAGTGGAAGCCGGCTCCGATCTGGGCAGGTCAAGCATTGTGGTTTCACTCACGAACTCCCCACCGAAGCGGTCCCAACACTTCGACTCAACCTCGTCGAGCGATCTATCCCACATACAACGCGTTACGCGAAGGAGACCTTCGCGAGGCGTACTACGAACAAAAAGCCAAGGAATTCGCGGCTGACGATGGAAATCGAGTTTCGCTCATCGGAGACTTTGAAGGACACATCCTCTGATGGCGCCAGTCTCGATTGATTCGATTCTCTCGATGTACAACACGTGGGGAAACGAAACCTATGACGAGGACATCACCCAACTCGCCCATGCACTGCAATGCGCCGCACTTGCAAGGCATGAAGGATCAAGCGAGGAGTTGATCGCTGCTGCCCTCCTCCACGACATTGGTCATCTTTTTGAAATCGAACGCAACAACGGGCCCGACTACACAACAAATCTCCGACATGAGCTCACCGGTTCGGACTACCTAAGCGAACTCTTCCCGCCCGCGGTGACGGCACCGATAGCGATGCACGTCGAAGCGAAGCGTTACCTCGCCGCTAATGAGGCCGGGTATTTCGACAGACTTTCTCGAGGATCTCAGCGGAGTCTTGAGGTGCAAGGTGGCCCGTTCACTGCCGCCGAAAGCGCTTGCTTCCTGGCGCTCGAAGGAAGCGCAGACGCGGTCAAACTCCGCCGATGGGACGACTTCGGCAAAGTCATCGGCCTCGACGTCCCCGACTTCGATACCTGGATTCCACTCCTACTTCGAGTGACAGCAGTGCAGTAGTTACGCCAAACGAACTTGGGCTGCACCAGTGATGGGCGGCAGGTCAACGGGGCTGAGTGCGCCGGCGGCAGCATCGCATACTGCGGGAATTGCATTCACACAACGATTTGCTGCGCTTGCATTTCCGCCACCTGCTGCACCGGGTTCACCGGGTTCATTACCGTGAACTGTGATCTCCAAGTGGGGATGGCCACTCATCACGACGCGATGTTCGCCACCAGGATTCAGAGGCTGTTGCCAATCGGGCGCACAGTCATCGTCGATTCTGGTGATGTGTTCCACAGTAAGAAGAGGGTGCCCTCCTACGAGTCCTGTGACTTGGAAGCGAAATGCGCCCATGGTTCCTTCTTCGAAGGTTCCCATCCCCGGGACTTCGATCGTCCGCTCAAGCGGACGGCGTTCCACAGTTGTGGTGACTTCGTCGATCTCGACCTCAAGACTGTCAGCGAGGACTCGCACCATCGGGGCCCAGACCGTCATCAACGACATTTCTTCAAGCATTTGTGGCAGAACATCCATCGGGCCGCCCAGACCGATCACGTTGCGCACGATGTCGGGTGCGTCATAGAGCGCGTAATTGAAGACCTCTTGAATACGAATCTCGGTGATTCCCGCGCCGACACCGCTCACGAGGGCAGGCAGGATGTCGAGTGCCCAGCCTGGATCGATACCGGAAACAAAAACCGAGGAATTGCCAGCTTCCATCGCGGGGGTGAGCATCCCCATCAATTCAGGCGGAGCACTTGCGGGGTGGAGCAATGGATAGAACGCAGTCGACACGACATTGCGACCTGAACGAAGCAAGCGTTCGAGATCCATGTACGCCTCCATCGGACGCGTATCGGCAGTTGCTGCATACACAACGCAATCAACATCGGGCACAAACGCGATCTCGGTGTCGTCAGTCGCAAGCACTCCGAGCGGAGCGATCCCTGCGAGTTCACCCGCATCTTTTCCAACTTTCGCCGGGTTCGACACGACCACACCAACAAGTTCCAGATCGCGATGCGTCGCGATTGCTCGGATCGCCGGTCGGCCAACGTTCCCTGTCCCCCACACAACGACTTGATATGTCATGGGCGGGGACCCTAGTGGCGAGAACGCTGGCCGTGCAGAAATGCGCGTTAGTTCTCGAACGTCGCTTGGGTTCTCGGCCGACCACCGGGTCCGCTGTAGGCCAGTCCGACACCAGGAATGACCTCGAAGGTCACCGGAGCCATCGACCCGACGGCTGCTTTCCATGAGGAAATCAGTTGGTCTTCTGCTTCGTAGTCAAACGGATCGGTGAGCACGTATTCCTCGGGTGCACCCGGGGCAATCGGGTTTTCCACGAGCCACCTCGCTGTTCGGGCCACCGCCTCGCGCGCGGGCACGAGGTCTCGATAGCCAAGTCGCGTCTGCAGCAGCGATGTATCAAGCACCCGATGTGTCGGCGATGGCTGGGCAAGCAATGGTCGCGCCGGTACAGCGAGTTCAAATGGCATCGAAACAATTTCAAGTTCAGCACCAAGCTCCGAAGCAATGATCTCGATGACCTGCCGAATCGTCAGCACTTCGTCATCACCACAATTAAATGCGAAACCAGCTGCATCATCAGGGCGATCAATTCCGCACAACACCGCGTGCGCAAGATTTTCTGTGTATCCGTGATGATGCAATGTCAGACCGTCATCGGCCACAACAATCTGTCGCCGTCCATCGAGAATGCGACGAACAACGCTCCATTCGCGAGGGACAACTTGCAGAGGGCCGTAAGCGTAGGGATAGCGAAAGTGTGCCGCCTGCGGCTGATTCGCGAAGACAAACTCCTCGGTTCGAGCGACTCGGAAACCCTTCTCGTCTTCTTCTGGACTCGCGACCACCGGGGCCACCTCGCTTACCGGAACGGGTAGGCCTTCAGGCGTGAAGAGCCACGGGTTCATCCAACCTCGAATTGCCGGCACGCCACCGACGGAAACAAAGCGTTCCGTTCGGCCCACCATGAATTCGGCAATGCGACGCAGTCGGCCGTACATCACCACGGTGAGATCCCATGTGCGATCCCCGATTGCTTCGGCCAGCGACTCCATGTCATACGGATCGGCGTGGATGTGCTCGATTTCAACCGGGGTTTCAGGCCGCTCGTGGGTGCCTCGGTGAAGAATGACGACCTCGTGGCCTCGGTCCATAAGCCCGCGAACCAGATGAATTCCGGTTGGGCCCGTTCCGCCAATCACCAGTGTGCGTGTCATGTTTGCTCTCATCATCATGCGAGGTTCGTTCGCCGACCCTACAAGCACAGCAGTTCCCGCTTACGAGTCACCGAGCCCATCGGCGCCGTGGTAGCAATCTCTCTCAGCAATGAACTGCCGCAAGGGGGAATCATGATTCTAGAAAACAAGGTCTCAATCATTTCGGGTATCGGCCCAGGGCTCGGACAAGAACTCGCCTACGCCTTCGCTCGTGAAGGTTCCGACGTCGTCCTCGTCGCCCGAACTGAATCAAAGCTCCAGGAGGTGGCCGACGAAATTTCTCGTCAGTGGCCCGAACGGCGCACACTCGTATGCCCCACCGACATCTCGGACGCTGAGCAAACCCAACGCATGGTCGACGCAACCATTGCCGAGTTCGGCCGCATTGACTGCCTCGTCAATAGCGCTTACGTTCCGCCTCCGTTCACGATGTTCGAGGATGCGAAATTCGACGATTGGCGCAAGTCGTTCGATGTAACGGTCTTCGGAACGCTCCAACTCACCCAACAAGTCGTGCCCCACATGAAGTCCAACGGGGGCGGTTCGATCGTGTTTGTGAACTCGATGATCCAAAAGAAACCACTTGCGACGCAATCGGGATACGCAACTTCGAAGGGCGCCCTCACCGTGGCGGCCCGCATGCTCGCCAAAGAACTCGGCGCACACCACATCCGAGTGAACTCGACCTTCATGGGTTGGATGTGGGGCCCTCCCGTCGAGGGCTACGTGAACTACGCCGTAAGCACAGGCCAAGACCGCGACGCCGTCATCGCTGAAATTACCAAGGACATTCCGCTTGGCATCATCCCCGACGACGCCGATTGCGCAAACGCCGTTGCGTTCCTCGCCTCTGATCTCGCCAGCGTGATCACCGGAGCGGAACTCGACGTCAATGGCGGCGAGATGATGCTCTGATCGAGCACATCATCGACCTCAACTTCTGACACAATCACCCGAAACACAATCGAGGAGGACCACGATGCCGACCGAGCAGCACGCTGAAATGCTCTGGGAAACCCCCAGCCACGAAGAGATCATTGGGATCACCAAGAGTCACGTCGAAGCCATGGAGACAATGGACATCGACGAGGTCTGGGTTCAAGCCGGAATGCATCACGTCATGCTCCGCACGATCGGGCGTAAGTCCGGAAACGAACACAAGATCGCGCTTCCCTTCTGGCGCGACCCCGATGGCGTTCGCATTGTTGTTGCGTCCTACGCCGGTCATGAAAAGCATCCAGCGTGGTTCATCAACCTTCGCGACCGTGAGGCAAACCCTGAGATTTACATCAAGGTGCAGAACGGCGAGTTTTGGTCGGTTCCGGAAATCCTTGACGGAGGCCCCGAACACGATCGCATCTGGGAACTGCTCTGCGATGATCGCGCTTGGTACCGCGACTATCAGAAGAAGTGCAACCGCACGATTCCTCTGGTTCGGCTTCCCGAGACTCGCTCAGTCTGAGAATCACTCAGAAGATCACTACTGACGAACGCGTCAGTCACAACCTTCAGGACCGCAGACCTCGCCCTCGATGAGAACCTCGAGGGCGGGTTCGCGTTCAGACCACACCCGATCGAGAACCTGAAGCAGCACTTCAGGAGGCTGCGCACCAGCGACGGCCAGGCGGCGGTCGAAAACAAAGAATGGAACGCCTGTGACCTGCATCGATGCAGCCGTCGCTTCGTCGATGCGAACCTCATCAGCGAACGCGTCAGTCGTAAGAACGGCAGCAACTTCGTCGGCATCAAGACCCGCTTCAACTGCGAGACGTTCGACAACCTCGGGAAGTCCAATCGCTTCGCCCTCCGACAGATAGCCGCGAAGGAAACGTTCCTTGACCTGTGTTTGGATGCCTCGAGCGGCACCGAGGTGAATCATTCGGTGCGCATCGAAGGTATTGCCAGGCTGCACCCGATCGAATTGAAACTCGACGCCGCACTCGACTCCAGTTGCGGTCATCCGATCGATCATCCCCTGCGCCTCTTCCGGCGAGGTTCCGTATTTCTTCGCCAGCATGCCGACGTAGTTTCCTTGGCGCGCTGCAGGCGCGGTTGGATCAAGCTCATAGCTATGCCAGATGATCTCGACCTTGTCCGAGTGAGCGAACTCACCGAGCGCAGCATCGAGATTGGCTTTGCCTATGGCACACCACGGACAAACGACGTCTGACCAAATATCGACTCGAATGGATTCCGTCGCTGCGCTCATGATTTCTCCAATGATTTGACCAAAGAAGCGTATCGGTGATCCCGGCGGCGTCAGTGGGGCCGCCCGAGCAATCCCTCCACGACTAGGTTGAGACGACTCTTAGGGGGAAGCCACATGGAAGACGGCACACTGCCGCAGGCGACAACCGAGCCTGAACATCCCCTCACACGAGCGATGGTGCTGCTGTTTCTCCTCACCGCTCTCATGTCCCTTGGCTACGGGAGCGTCTTCACCCTCCTGGCCGACATTCGCGACAAGTACGGATTCACCGACGGCCAGGTCGGACTCATTGCATTCGCTGGCCTGTTCACTGGCGTCCTTAGTCAGCTCTTTCTCGCTCGCTTTTCCGATCGTGGTTATGCGGTCGTCATGATGCGCATTGGTATCGCAACCGCAGCATTCGGAATGCTGTGGATGACATTCGCTACACCGCTCTGGCAGTGGATCGCCGCTCGACTTCTCCTCGGACTCGGATCGGGAATGGTCGGCCCCGCCATTCGACGAGTCATCATCGCCCGAGACCCTCAACGGGTTGGAGCAAACCTCGGTCGTCAAACCGCGTTCGATGTGGCTGGTTTTGTTCTCGGTCCGGCACTTGCAGCAGGTCTCGCTCAAGTTTTTGGACTACGTGCTCCGTTCATCTTTCTCACCGTTGCCTACGTCGTCGCCATCTTCTTTGTTGGGCGGGTTACGACTGCAGCCGATGCTGCCGCATCCGAAACGACCGAGACCAAGCACCCATCTCTGCTTCGGCTCCCCGCAATGCAGTCAGCACTCTTTGCCGCCATCGCGTTCTATCTCACCATCGGAATGTTTGAAGCCCTTTGGTCGATCCTTCTCCGCGATCAGGGCGCAGCAACCTGGCTTATCGGCGTCACGTTGAGCCTGTTCACGATCCCGATGATTGTGTTTGCACCCAAGGGCGGCACGCTCGCTCAGAGGATCGGACCAATCCGGGTCGTGACTATCAGCATCACGATCGCGGCGATCGCAACCTGTCTCTATGGATTCCTGCCCCTGTGGTTCCTTATTGTGATTTCAGGCGTGCACGCAATTGCCGATGCCTACACGATGCCTGCCAATCAGGTTGCTGTCGCTATTTCAACTCCGCCCGATCAACTCGCGGCCGGACAAGGTTTGCTCGGTGCAACTGGGCTGGCGGTCGCTGCGGCTTCGGCACTCATCGGGTCTGTCATTTACGACGCGTTTGGGCGCGGAACAATTTTCGCTGGCACCGCAGTCCTCATGATGCTCTGCCTCGGAATTGCGCGCTGGCGCTGGTCGGCGCAACCCGCTCTTCGCGACATCACCGGTTAGCGTCAAACGTTGGGCTCGAGCACATAAGACTTGTTGCCAGCCACATCAACAGGAATGTCGCCGGCCAAAGTGATTCGTTCGTGGCATCGATGCATTCCTGCCGGGATATCGGTCGGAACGATGTGCGCCGTTGCCCTGTTATCCCAAAATGCAATGCTTCCCGGCTCCCAACGGAACCGAACCGTGAATTCTTGGCGCTGAAGATGCTCGTAGAGCATGGCAAGAATGTGATTGCTCTCTCGACGCGACAACTCAACGATGTAGTCCGTGAAGTTGGGCTCGACAAAAAGAACCTTCTCGCCAGTTTCGGGATGCACGCGCACTACAGGGTGCACGGCACGAAGAGGCTTTGACATAAACGCCTTGGCCACTTCACCGGGAAGTTCGCCGCGATCGATCGGCAGCGCGTTGTGGTTCACCGCATGCAATCCGTCGATGAATGACTGAATTTCTGGCGATAGGAACTTGTATGCCATTGCAAGATTCGACCACTGCGTGTCTCCGCCGTACGGAGGTACAACAACAGCACGAAGAATCGAAGCCATCGGGGGCGCCTCAATGAACTTCACATCGGTATGCCAACGGCTCTCGATGCGCGTACCTCCTGTTCCCTTCTTCTCCTTCACCTTGGCTGTTCCCTGTTGATTATCGAGCAGCAAGATTTCCGGGTAATCAGGAAACGACGGCGGGAACGTGGGGTGACCAGGAAGCGGCTCACCAAACGCGCGAGCAAGCGCGAGATGCTGCTCACGATCGATGAACTGATCGCGGAAGAAAACCACTTTCCACTGCAGGAGGGCCGCCCGGATCTCTGCGGTAACCGCAGGATCAAGCGGCTTTGTGAGATCCACACCGAAGATTTCAGCTCCGGTGTAGCCAGTCATCGGACGAATATCGAGACCGAGTTCTGTTGCGTGCGAAATCTGCTGATCCATGTTTCCCCCTTGGACGTTGCTGGCGCCACGTTACGACAGTTCACCCGAACTAGCAGCGAGACCGAAATGCCACCGCAGTGCCTCCGACCAGTGCTCTACTTTGCGAGTCCATCGACATCGTTTCTGGAGATCCAATGACCCCCCGGTCGAGTAGCAAACGCCCCATCGCAACGATGCTCTTGGTAGCGATCGCAACAATCACTCTCGCTGCATGTGGCGGATCTTCATCGAAGGCCGCCGAAACCCCGACGACCCAAGAGCAAACCACCACAACAACTGCTCCGCCCACGACAACCACCACCGTCGACCCCGGAACACTTCCTCAGACCGATGAAAAGCCAACGGGAACCGGGACAGAATTCGACGCCCGTATGAAGGTGTTGGCCGATGCGATCATCAACAACTCTCCAGATTCAGCGCTCTCCACGTTCTTCCCTGTCGCTGCTTACAAACAGACGAAAAAGAACACCGACCCTGCCGGCGATTGGAACAATCGTCTGATCAAAGCATTCAGGGAGGATGTTGCAACCGCCAATAAGAAGCTCGGACCGAATGCGAAATCCGCCGTCTTCACTGGCGTCAAGGTCCCCGACACTGCCGTCTGGATCAAGCCCGGCGTGGAGTACAACGTCGGCCCCTACTGGCGAGTCTTCAAGACCCAGATGAATTTCACTGTTGACGGAAAGAACGTTCAGATACCGATCGAATCGATGATCTCGTGGCGGGGCCAGTGGTACGTCGTTCACTTGGGCACAATCCGCTAACTACATCGAAATCAACCGGTGGTTTTCTTGCGGTAGTTCTTCATGTACTCACGCACATCTGGCGCATAGTTAAGAAGATTCTGATTACGGGCCTCGAGTGCGATAGCGCTCGTAAGACTTGATGCTTCAGAGTTATGCCACAACACCTCTTTCGTGGTTCGCAGTCCACTGGCGGTGTACAAGGACATGCCGCGCGCGTAACTCAGCGCGAGTTCTTGAAGTTCCTCGTCCGCCACAACTCGCGAAACCAAACCCATACGCAACGCTTCCGCCGCGTCGATATCGCGACCGGTGAGAATGAGGTCGAACGCGTTTGCGTTGCCAATCAATCGGGGAAGCAAGTAGGTGATGCCGATATCGGTTCCCGAGAGGCCCGTACGAATAAACGCTGAGCAGAACTTTGCAGACGCAGACGCCACACGAATATCGGCAGCACACGCCAAGGCCAGGCCGCCGCCAAATGCTGGTCCGTTTACCGCAGCGATGATGACCTGTGGAAGATCGCGCATTCGCACCGTGAGGTTCGACATGAACGTTTGCGCATCGACACCCGCCGGCATATGGGGGTGCTCGCCTGGACTCGGTGGCGTGCCGAAATCCTTGAGGTCGAGCCCGGCACAAAAGGCTCGGCCCGCTCCTGTGAAAATCACAACCTTGCAATCAACGTCTGCTGCAATTGCGTCGAACGTGTCGTGAAGTTCAGTGACGAGCTCGAACGAAATCGCGTTAAGCCGGTCGGGGCGGTTGAGGCGAACCACCGTGGTGTGCGGTTCCGGCTTAGTCACTTCGACTGAGGAACTCACTTTGGAATCTCGCTCCACGGCACATCGGTATCAACACGAACGTCGCCCGGCAGGCCGAGAACCCGTTCACCGAGGATGTTGCGCATGATTTCCGAGGTTCCACCTTCAATGGTGTTGGCACGGGCTCGCAGGAACCGGCCGGTTCGAGTGGACATGCCGTCCGACGAACGAGTCATCGGATAACCGGGTTCGTGCAGCATGCCGGCGGCACCTTCAAGGTCAACGACTGCGGCCGTGACCCGCTTCGAAAGCTCGGCAGAGGCCAGTTTGCTCACTGAACCTTCAGGGCCTGGATTCCCGCCGACAGCAGACTGTTTGGCACGCGCATTCG
>JBIIGP010000243.1:0-3233 GCA_044236415.1 Acidimicrobiales bacterium
CCCGACTGCATGACCTTCTCGAGCACGGGAAGCATGTCCTGCACTGACGAGATCTTCGAGTTCACGAAGAGGATGTACGGGTTGTCGAGCACTGCTTCCTGACGCTCAAGGTCAGAAACGAAGTACGGCGACAGGTAGCCCTTGTCGAACTGCATGCCCTCGACGAAGTCGAGATCCATGCCGAAGGTGTTGGACTCTTCAACCGTGACAACGCCGTCCTTGCCGACCTTGTCGATTGCGTCAGCAATCACGCCACCGATGACGGTGTCTGCAGCTGAAATGCTGGCGACCTGAGCGATCTCGGACTTGTCGTCGATCTCCTTGGCCTGCTTCTTGATGCTTTCAACAGCTGAAGCAACTGCCTTTTCGATGCCGCGCTTGAGACCAAGCGGGCTTGCACCTGCAGCAACGTTGCGAAGACCTTCGCGAACGAGTGCCTGGGCAAGAACGGTGGCGGTGGTGGTGCCGTCGCCAGCGATGTCATTGGTCTTTGTTGCAACTTCCTTGACCAGCTGTGCACCCATGTTCTCGAAAGGATCTTCGAGTTCAATTTCACGAGCGATGGAAACACCATCGTTGGTGATGGTCGGTGCACCGAACTTCTTGTCGAGAACAACGTTGCGACCCTTCGGGCCGAGCGTCACCTTGACGGCGTCTGCCAGTGCATTCACACCAGCTTCGAGGGCGCGTCGTGCGTCCTCATCGAACTTGAGCATCTTTGCCATGTGTCAGCTTCCGATCACTTGATGACCGCGAGGACATCGCGGGCGTTGAGGATGAGGACGTCTTGGCCATCGACGGTGATTTCGGTGCCGCCGTACTTGGAGTAGACGACGGTGTCGCCCTTCTTGACATCGACGGGGATGACCTCGCCGGTCTGTTCGCTGCGACGGCCGGGGCCGACGGCAAGAACTTCACCCTGCTGGGGCTTTTCTTTAGCGGTGTCGGGGATGACCAGACCGCTGGCGGTCGTTGCTTCGCTTTGTCCGGGAAGGACCACGATGCGGTCTTCGAGGGGCTGAAGGTTCATAGCTGGAGCCTCCGTAGGCAGTTGGTAGTAGCACTCGCGGGATGCGAGCGCTTAGCACTCTCCGCGTGGGACTGCTAACGATAGGCCCCTGACCCCCGGAGTCACAACCCGGGATCGGAGAATCCCCAACAAGGGAATCTCACGACAGGGTCGAAACCAGTTTCAGGTTGGGATCAGCCCCGGTGTCGAGAGGCGAGGGGCCATCGGACTGGAGGCGATACCAGCCGGCGGCGGCGACCATTGCGGCATTATCGGTGCACATCGCTCGGCTGGGCAGGAACGCCCGAAGACCGTCGGCCACGCACGCATCGAGCAGTCGTTCGCGAAGGAGCGAATTGGCTGCCACTCCCCCGGCCAGGCACAGGCCCTTGGCCCCGTGATCTCGAGCGGCCCGCCGGGCTTTGGTAACGAGCACGTCGACAACCGCTTCCTGGAAGGCAGCCGCGACATCGGCGGTATGCACTTCAGGATTCCGGCGAACGTGATTCACGACCGAAGTCTTGAGACCTGAAAAGGAAAAGTCGTAACCCTCATTGAGCATGGCTCGGGGGAACTGCATCGACTGCGGATCGCCTTCCATCGAGATCGCGTCGATGGCCGGGCCCCCGGGATATCCGAGGCCGAGATAGCGAGCGACCTTGTCGAACGCTTCGCCAGCGGCGTCATCGATCGTGGAACCCAGCACGCGGTACTGGCCGTGGCCTGTCATGAGTACGAGGAGTGTGTGTCCACCCGATACCAACAACACAACAACGGGAAGTTCAATTTCCGGATCTTCAAGTAACGCGGCATAGAGATGCGCTTCAAGATGGTTCACCGCAACGAATGGGACATCCCACACGAGCGCAAGAGTCTTTGCTGCGCTCACCCCGACAAGAAGCGCGCCGATGAGTCCGGGACCAACCGTTGCCGCAACCGCGTCAACGTGATCGTCCTGAATGCCCGCTTCAATGAGTGAACGGGCGATAACTGGTGTGAGAAGTTCGACATGCGCGCGACTAGCAATTTCCGGAACAACGCCGCCGTAGCGTGCATGCAGGTCAATCTGGCTCGACACAACTGAGGACAGAACGTGATGGCCATCGACCACAACTGCTGCAGCAGTTTCATCGCAACTTGTTTCAATTCCGAGTACGCGAGTTCCGCTCATGCGAGTTCCTTCTGGTCAATCGGGGCGCCCGAAAGTTGTTCTTCGATGAACGCAAGGCGTTCGGCGTACGCAGGTGAATCGATTTCATGCGCCCACAAGACCAACGCGTCTTCGGCGGGGTCTTTGTAGTAGTCCTTGCGCACACCCGACGGAGCAAAGCCAAAGCGTCGGTAGAGCGCCAAAGCGGCTTTGTTGGACGCGCGCACTTCGAGGGTGATCGAGTCGGAACCACGAGTTATTGCACGGCGAGCAAGTTCGAGCATGAGACGCGTTCCAATACGACCCCTTTGGACTTTGGGATCGACAGAAACCGTGGTGACGTGCCCTTCGCCAACGACATAGAGCAGGCCAGCAAAGCCAAGAACACGCTCGTCGTCATCTGACAAAGCAACGATGTAATCGCGCTCATCACGACGGACTTCAGCGAGGAAAAGACCTAGCGACCAAGGGGTGGAACTCGTTTGTTCCTCGATACGAAGAACGTTGCGCAAATGGCGACGCCTCATCGTGGTGATGGTCACCGTCGGGCTCGTTGTCGTCATGCTCAGGCGCCCGGTCTCGTCGACCAATTGATTTCCGCATCGGGTTTACGCAAATACATCGGCTCAAGATCCCACGGCTTTACCCACTGCTCACGAAGCGCCTGGGCGTGGGCAAGCATCACCAGTGAGGTCGCATTCGGATAGGCAAAGCCTTCTTCAGCGATTTCGCACTTCTTCAAACCTTCGAACACCTCGCTGTAGCGAATTGCGCCATCGCCGACAAGCAGACATTCCTCGCCCGAAGCCATGAGTTCTGACGCGAGATCGTCGGGAGTACCTACCTGATGATCGGTAATGCGCTGAACGCCGCCAGGAACCTGACGATAGAAGGCGTAGAAGAGTTCACCGCGTCGCGCATCGATAGTTGCCACGATGAGTCGCGACGTGAACCGAACCGGGAACGCCAGCAGGTCAAGACTTGGGACACCAATCATTGGAACATCGAGCGCGTAGGCCATCGCCTTTGCCGCAGCGACACCAACGCGAAGTCCTGTAAACAACCCAGGGCCGA
>JBIIGP010000035.1:0-12273 GCA_044236415.1 Acidimicrobiales bacterium
AAACCCAGGAGGGTCTTCACGCCATTGGCTGCTGCAGCGATCTCTTCGTCGGTTTGTCCCACCGCACAAATGACTTCGAGAATGATTTCGAAGTCCTTGCGATCGCGCCCTGATTTCGCAAAGCCACATTCAAGCGCTGGCATTGTGCGTTCCGCAAAGTGACGTTCAGAATTGAACGGCATCACCAAAATGCCGTCTGCGACCTCAGCGGACATTTCACACATCTTCGGACCGAGCGCACCGACGAGTACCGGGGCCTTTCCGAACGGATTCGGACCCGGATTGAAGTTCGGGGTCATGAGCGTGTGCGTGGTCCACTGGCCTTTGAAATCAAACGGACCTTCGCCAGCAAAGTGAGCGAGGATCGCCTTCGTTGCACTCACCCATTCGCGCATCTGTGCAACCGGCTTCTCCCACACCGATCCGTAACGCTTCTGAATATGCGGACGAATCTGCGAGGCAAGGCCTAAACGAAACTTGCCGCCAGTGAGGAGTTGGAGATCGTTGGCTGAATAGGCGAGATGTAGCGGGCTTCGAGGAAACGCCATGGCCGCATTGGTCATCAGGTCGATCTGACAGGAGGTGCTGGCCAAGACGAGCGGGAAGAAGGCGTCGTGAGCATTTTCGAAGCTGAAAAGGCCGTCGGCCCCAAGTGCCTGGAGTTCAGCCGCCCGGGGCACCGCATCGAGCGGTCCGGACATTGCGAGAGAGATATCGACCTTCATTGTTCCTCCATGCCATCACGACGACGGCGCTGTTGTTCTAGCCCGTCCTCCGCCCCGTCCGTTCGTCAAAGCCCTGAAGTCAGACTCCCGAAAGATTTCCTATTTTCAAATAATCCTTGTGCTAATAATCAAAACCTTCAGTAAGTAGTGATCTGCCCTATCCTGACGTCATGGCCACGAGGACCAAAAGCTCAGGATCAGCAAGTTCTTCACCAGACCGACCAAAGGTCTCACGAGCACAAAAGACCCGCGAGGTGCAGGAGGCCATCACTGCATCAGCTCTCGAGTTACTCGCCGCAAATGGCGTTGATGGTCTTGCACTCACGAAGATCGCAGCGCACGCAGGTATGTCGAATGGCCCGCTGTACGGCCGATACGACTCTGCAGAAGACGTTGCTCTTGAACTCTGGGAAGAAAAACTTCGCGATCATTACAAACAGCTGATCCTCGAATTCGACGCGTTTGCTTCATCGAAAGATCTTGAACCTTCTCAGTGGTTGCTCCAGGAACTCGACGCCCCCTCTGCGCTCACCGCAGCAGCAGTCGAGATTGTCTCCGTCGCACGGCGCTTTCCTCTTCTTGTCGACTCTGTTCGCGACGAGGTCGAAGCCCTCTTTCGGCACATCTGTGCTGCGCACCCCGACATTCCACCAGCGGTTTGCACACTTCGGTTGACAGTTCCAACCGGATGCGTTCTCACCAGCCGGTCAGTCCCCAAGACTCGTCCACCGTGGAAGGAAATTCTTCTGCGGTTCCGACAAAGCGCTCTTGATCCTGCGAACTTGAATCAGCATGGTCTCACCGCCGAACCAGTTTCGCTTTCAATCCCCACTCCCGATACAGGCGATGTTGGCCTCGACGAATTTGTTTCCGCCGTGATGGAAGTTGTGGCGCGTGTCGGTTTCGAAAAGACCACCGCACACCGAGTTGCCCGAGCCGCCGGTCATTCCTTCAGTTCTGCGTACACACATGTCGGGACCAAAGACGAGCTCATGCATATGGCGATTGGTCAGATGATGACGCAGATCTGGCGAACCGGAACCGCTTCCTTCCTCGAGCTCAGTCCCGAGGAATACAAAACCGCAATCATCGCCTTGCAAATTGGGTTGATCGCCGAGTCGAACCGACCCATCCGCCAACTTCGCACGGAAACCACTGTTGCGATGCGTCACCACACAGATCTCGCCGCTGCCGGTCGGAAGCGCACAGCGGCTTCACTCGCAATCGTCCTTGACGCTGTCGAAAAGGCCGATCCCGCCGCCACCGAAGACGCCGCCGCATTTTGGTTTCTCACTGCGGCAAACGGCATCGGAACCGTTTCGCTAAGTTTGCTCACCGACACGTTCCGCGACCTTGACTGGACCCCAGTTGCAGCCGTTGCCTACGAGATGGCGTTCGCCACAACCATCGAACCGTTGAGCAAACTTTCCAAAGCCTGAAAAGTTCAGGCCTCGAGGAACGCAACCACCTGACGCCATGCATCGGCGGCATCGTCAGCACGATGAGTTGGACGTGATGGGTCGTGCACAAATCCGTGCTCAGCGCCTTCATAGGAAACGACAACGACTCCGAGTGCTTCGGCTTCAGCAACGTCTTGTGGCGGAGTGAAGTGATCGGCGGTTCCAATAATCGCGAGGGTCGGGCAGCGATCTGGCGAGGCCAACGCTTCGATGGGTTGTTGCAAGCGACCACCAGCCCAGGATTCGGGGAGCCGAATCATTCCGTAAAAGCCAGCAGCGCGTTCGAAGCGGCCTGAGGCGGCGGCCTTGAAAGCCAGCATTCCGCCCATACAAAAGCCGGTAGCAACAACGCGGCGACATCCTGTTGCATCGGCCGCAAAGTCGGCCGTGACACGAAGTTCAACGTCATCGAATTCCGCCATCACACCAAGTCGTTCGTTCACCGGCAGATGTTCTCGATCGGGGAACGGTTCTGGCGAGCACACCACCCAACCGTGATCAGCAGCTAATTGCGCGCACATGTCGTCAAACAACGGACGCAAACCCATGATGTCGGGAAACAACACAACACCAAGTGTGTTCTCGTCAACCACTGAAGGCTGAGCAAGTTCAGCGGGAACACCATTCGGCAATGTGATGCGCATTGAACCCTCGTTGAACTCAGTTATAGGTGTCGAGAATGCTGGTTTCGGCCAAGCGCGACAATCCATCCTTGATGGAGTGAGCGCGCTGATCGCCTACACCCTCCACCGTTTCAAGTTCAGCTTCCGTCGCGCTCATCACAACATCGAGCGAACCAAACTTGGCCACGATGCGACCGACAATCGATTCCGGTAAACGAGGGATGCGCGAAAGCATGCGATAACCCTTGGGTTGCACGGAAGCTTTCAGATCGTCGGCGTCTTCGAGATGCAACACACTCGCCACCGCAGTGAGGTCAAGGAGTTGTTCCATCTCGAGCCCTGACAACCCAGCTGATGCTTCGGCAAAGTGCCAGTCATTGTCTTCGTGTAAATAATCAAGCACAACTGATCGACGATCGTTCGAAACGCCCGAAATGACTTCTTCAAGTTGAAGTCGGAAGAGTCGGCCATCGACACCGAGTTCGACAATGTCGAATTCGATTTCCTCAGCGATGCGCAACACCATTTCGGTGCGCTGCAACATGACGACGACGTCTCGAACCGTGACTGCGCCCTGCACTTCAAGCGCATTGAGATTGTTCGACACTTCTACGAGGCGCTCTTTGTACCGCTCGAGTGTCTTCATGGCCTGGTTGGCGCGGTCAAGAAGACGAGGGATCGGCATCAGCTGATGTTTCTCATCGCCCACGTAAACAGCAATGATCGACATGTCTTCAGAAACAGAAATCACCGGAACCGTGATGGACCGTGCCACTCGTTCGGCAGTGCGGTGACGGGTGCCCGTTTCGGAGGTGGGCACGTTCGGCTTCGGCACAAGGTGCACGTTGGCCCGGGCGATGCGGCTGGCGTTGGAAGCGAGCACGATGGCGCCATCCATCTTGGCCAGTTCGGAAAGGCGTTGGGGGCTGAAGGCGGCATCGAGAAGAAAGCCACCTGAGCAGATGTTGAGCACATCGGGGCCGTCGCCAACGACGATGAGGGCGCCCATGCCAGATTGCAGGATGCGATCGAAGCCTTCGCGCAGTGGCGTGCCGGGCGCGACCATTCCGAGTGCATGCAACATTGCGGGACTTCGACGCCGAGCCATCGGGCGAGTGTACCCGGGGGTTCTTTCAGAAATCTGAGGAGTTGCTGTCGCCGATGCCCACGGCGGCTACGGCTTCAGCCAACGTGCCAACCCGAATGGCCTTCATGCCTTCGGGAGGATCGGGAGCAAGTCGAGGTACCAGCGCGCGCGTGAATCCAAGACGCGCCGCTTCCGCCAAACGACGTTCGCCATGGGCAACCTGACGAAGTTCGCCGCCCAAACCAATTTCGCCGCACACAACAAGCCCATCGGGAATTGGTGTGTTGAATCGCGATGACGCGAGCGCCAATGCAATGCCGAGGTCGGCGGCGGGCTCAACAATCTTCACGCCACCAACAGCCAACGCATACACATCGCGCTTTTCGAACGTGACACCAGCGCGTTCAGCCAACACCGCCAGCAACAACGACAACCGACCGGAATCGAGACCCTGCGCGCTGCGACGTGGTGAAGGAAGTTCCGAATGAGCAACCAATGCCTGAACTTCAACCAACAGCGGACGATCGCCTTCCATCGTTGGCACGATGACCGACCCGGCAACACCCTTGCGCCGATCGGCCAAGAACAAGCGGCTCGGATCGGGAACACCGAGCAGGCCTTGTTCAGTCATTTCAAACAGACCGAGTTGATCGGTTGCGCCGAAGCGATGCTTGACCGCACGCAACATGCGCAACGCATGATGGCGGTCGCCTTCGAAGGCAAGGACGGTGTCGACAATGTGCTCGAGCACTCGCGGACCAGCGAGGCCGCCTTCTTTGGTGACGTGTCCAACAAGAACAACTGACAACCCGCGTTCTTTTGCGGTGGTTACCAAACGTGCTGCGCTTTCACGAACTTGCGAGACCGAACCCGAGGCCGAACTGATGTCGGGCGTGTGCACGGTTTGGATGGAGTCGACCACCAACACTGCGGGATCGATTTCGTCGACCGAAGAAAGAATGTGGGGCACCGCAGTTTCAGATGCGAGCCACAAGTCGGGTTGCAGCGCATTCAATCGTTCAGCCCGCAGCCGAACTTGTTGCTTCGATTCTTCGGCAGAGACATAGAGGACCTTCGAACCCGATGCTGCGATTGATGCAACCGCTTGCAGCAGCAGCGTGGACTTACCGATGCCCGGTTCACCGCCAACCAACGTGACCGAACCAGGCACAAGCCCGCCGCTGAGTACGCGATCGAGTTCGCCGATACCAGTGGGCTTCGGCTGCCATTCGTGCGCGTCGACTTCAGAAATGGGCACGGGCGCATCGCGCTTGCCCAACAACGCAGCTGTCGAGGTTTTCGATACGTCGTCGAGCTCTTCAACCAGCGTGTTCCAGCCTTCGCACCCCGGGCACCGCCCAACCCACTTGGGCACGCTGGTGCCGCACTCGGTGCAACGGAACACTGCTCGGAGCTTGGCCACGGCGACACCCTACGCACAGAGCGAGACACTCACTGCGCTCAAACGAAAGGTGCCGCCCCCGAAGGAGCGGCACCTGACCAACCTGGAAGCTGAGTCGCTCAGCCCGTGAAGGTCGGGGCGACGGGGTCACCAGACCCGCCGCCAGCAATGGTCGTTGTCGTGGTAGTCGTTGTTGTTGGAGCTACCGCTGCGAATGTGATGGGAAGCGATTGCAGGAGCGGGGCGATGTTCTGTCCGTCACGCCCATAGAGGCACGCCATACGGGGCCCCGCAGGAATTTGCATCGGTGCTGGCGGCGGCCCACCCCACACCGAGGAACCAGCCGAAAGCATTGTGGGGCTGGCGCCCAATCCTGGGTTCGAACCAGTGCCGCCAGAAATGTTGAACGAGACGTTGATCCCGTCTGCAAACTGTGGGCAGGTCGCCCCGCTTGGGTAGAAGTTGATGAGAACGGAATCAGGTGCGCTCGCTGTCCAGGTGACGGTCATGCTTCCATCACCGTTGTCAACCATTGAGCCGGTACCAGCCGCATTGGCGGGGCTGGCCGCGAACACCACTGCTGTTGAAACAAAGAGCGCACTGGCAACAACCATGCGAGTCGAACGAGTGAATCGAGACATCTCAGACCTTTCCAGAGGGCGACCGCGTTCGGTGCGAACTCGGAGTGCCAACCCTAGTGAGACTAAGTCCTAATGTCTAGTGAAACTAAGCAGGCTCTTGGATGATCTGGCTTCGGTTCCTCACCGTCCCGGCGGCCGTAAGGTCACTGCGTGGCTGACGACAATCGCACCAAGATCCTTGATCTCGCCGTCGCTGCCATTGACGCGGGCGGCGAGGCGGCTGTGCGCGTCAATCACATCGTCGAGGAAGCTGGCGTTACGCCTCCGGTCCTCTACTACCACTTCGGAAATCGTGACGGCCTCGTCATCGCTGCTCAGGTTGAGCGCTACTCCCGCCAAATCCGCCAAGACATTGAGGCTATTGGAAAACGAGTTTCGCAGTGCCAGTCACGCGAGGAACTGCAAACCACTCTCGTTGAAATCTGGGAAAAAACTTTCGCCGGGCGCGAAGAAAGTCGATGGCGTCGCGTAAGTGTGGTCGGCAGCGCGTTTGCACGCCCCGAACTTGAAGCCGAAGTGCTTCGTGCACAGGATGAGATTGTCGCGGGGTTAGTTGCCGTCCTCCAACCTTGTAACGAGCGAGGGTGGCTCCGAGATGGCATCGACCTCCCAAGCGCGGTTGCCTGGCAACACAGCGTTCTGCTCAGTCGCGTATTCGTAGAACGCGGTGTGCAGCAAGGTGAGCTGGCTGAGTGGGATCAGCTCACGCTCGAATCTCTTGTCAACGCCTTCTTTGGTTCCTAACCACATTCCCTAAGCGCACGACTTTCCGCTGTTTCAAACCAAAACGAAAGGTGCCGCCCCCGAAGGAGCGGCACCGTTCAAATTTGGAAGCTGAATCGATCAGCCGGTGAAAGCAGGAGTAACCGGATCGCCAGACGCGCCGCCAGCAATGGTGGTGGTCGTCGTCGTGGTCGTCGTGGCAGCCGCAACCCCAAAGGTGATTTCAAGACTTTGGGCTGGACCGCCCAGTAAACCCAAATAGAGGCAGGCCACATACGATCCCGCCGTGATTGACCCACTCCCCGCGATCATTGCGCCCCATTCGTTAACCGTGGTTCCCACAGAGAGCACCGTAGGAGAAGCAGTCAATACAGCAGGCTGAGAGGAACCTGGTGGCATGGGTGGCATGGCTTGGGTGGTGCCCGTGAGGTACATCGGCGAATTAAATGGGCTTGCATTCGCCGGGCATGTTTCGCCGCTGGCGAAAAAGTTTAGAGCGACGTTATCGCCCTGTGATGGAGTTGCCCAGGTGAGGGTCATGGTGCCATCACCATTGTTAACCATTGATCCCGTCGCCGCGGCATTCGCAGGGGTAGCGGCGAACAACACGACTGCTGAGACAAAAAACGTGCTGGCAACAGCCATACGCGTCGTACGAGTAAATCGAGACATCGGAACCCCTCTGGGAATTGGATCGAACCCTCCGCCCGATCGATTTGGAAATTGTAGACAGGGCTGCAGATCCCCAACAACTCATCGGAGTATTACCGCAGCGAAACCCTTCGCCTCGCACGAGACTCCTCGCACCGAAAAACGATAGGTGCCGCCCCCGAAGGAGCGGCACCTAACAAAACCGAAGAAGTGGTTTGATCAACCAGTGAACGACGGGGCAACCGGGTCAGCCGCCGCAGCAGTTGTGGTTGTCGAACTTGTCGGTGTCGGAGCTGCGGTCAATTGCACTGTTCCATTTCCAGAAGCGGTGGGTTGACCATTGATGTAGATATAGGTGCAGTACTCATAGGTGCCCGCAGCGATCGTGACGGCACCCGAGATACCCATCGCCTGATCACCCGCACGTCGCGTGGCTGGGCTAGCACTCAGTGCCGCTTGCGGGGTGTTGGGGCCCAACGCGAAATCCCATCCGCCGGCCGGAGGCGAGTTCGGGCAAACACTAAAGTTGGGACCAAAGAACGTGGCGAACGTTTCGCTCGTACCGGTGTTGCCCGAGTAGGTGAAGGTGACAGCACCAGCAGTCGGTGTCGAGATGGTGACCGAGGTGACCGCACTCGCCGGATTCGCTGCCATCACCGAAACTCCGATGGCAAGCCCAGCGGCGAGAAGTACCCGAAGCATTCGTGACATGGTGCGCCCTTCAAAACAGGATCGAACCCTTCGCCCGATCTGTCTACAAATCATAGACAGTGCTGCAGATTCCCATCAACCGGAAGTCGCCTGCGGGTGTCGCCAACCAAGCGGAATCGCTTTTCGCCGCTACCAGCGCCGGCCGCGGGAGTGCATGAGGCGACGGGTACGCAGGCGGCGCTTGCGATACCGAAGACCAATCACCGTGGCGGTGAGGCCGACAAGCGCAAGAACAACAAGGGTTTCAAGAATCTGAAGGAGCTTTCCCCGTGACGAGCTGACCTTCACCGACTGTGTGTCGGTGTCCGTGAATGACGCGTTGTAAGCCTTCGTCGAACTACCCGCGTTCACGACGAGGTTCAGATCAACCATCGAAGCTGGCGGTGCTTTTTCTTCAGCCTCGATCTTTGCGAGCAATCCACCGGAAGCATCACCGCCGAGCGCTGTTGCCAACTGTTGATCGCCAAACATCGCGAGGCCTGCAGTCGTGTCGATCTGTCCGGTGACATTGACCGATGTAGAAAAGAATCCATCGGATCGGGTGATGAGCATGTCGCGATAGGGCCCGTCAGGACCGCTTAACTGCGCGAGTAAAGCGGTCCCTTCCTCAGGCGTATCAAACGACTGATGCACACGAATCCAGGTGAGGTCACCTTCTTTGGATGCGGCGTCTACTTCCCAGCCCGCTTGCACAAGATCATCGGCGCGCAACGCTTGCGCCGGATCACCAACACGCTTCAACGCAGCGTCATCGAAACCAATGCCTTGCGTGATCGTTCCTTTGCCATCAAGACCAACATCAACCTTGGTCTCAATCTGCACTCGACATCCGGCGGCGACAACAACGACAAGCGCAACGAGCGCAAAGACACGCAGCAGTCGACGGTTCCTCAACACAGCGCGCAACCTACCAGTGCAAGTGCTCGGCGCTGGTCGCACGCAACGCAATGAGGGCCGTGCCCGAAAGCACGGCCCTCTTCAGAAACGTTGAGAACGCTGCGAACTCAGCCAGTGAAAGCCGGCACGACCGGTTCGGTTCCAGCCGTGGTCGTGCTCGTCGTCGTGGTTGTGGTCGTCGTGGGTGGGACACCAAAACTTATGGTGAGAAACCCGGCTGGCGGCGGGTTTTGGTTCGGCCAGAACGAGAACGAGTTCGAACCCGCTCCCGATGCCGGCGCGGTGTAAACGAGGACATCGCCGCTTACAACAACCGAGGAAGATCCCGGGGAAAGTGTGGTGCCATTCACCGTTGCAGTGCCGAACTGACCCGAGCCCGGGTTGTCAAAAACCAGTCTGACACAGAGATTGCCAGAAATCGTCACTGTGAGCGTGTCGCTATTGCCAATGCTTTGCTGTGTAGACGGCTGGTTGCAGTCAAGGTTTATTGCAGTGTTGGCAGCACCGGCGGGTGCTACGAGTGCGACGGTCGCGCCAGAGGCGACGAGCACTGCCGCTGCGGCGAAACGGCCGAGACGAGAGATGCGATTCATAGAGGGACCCCTTTAACGATGTAAGGCGCCGTGAACACGGCTTTTGAAGCCGGATTCTCCGCCCGACGACCTTCTCAATATAGAAGTCCTTCTAGCAATCTTCCATTTCGCTGACTGCTCGGTGACACGACGCGAAAGAGCCCGGGCGCTGGGCCCGGGCTCCTTCGACTGCTTGATGATGCAGGTTCCCTATTCGGGAGCGCCTGCTTCTGCCAGTTCCATGGGCGGGGGCTCGAAGCCCTCGGTGGCATGGAACACGATGATGCGATCGCCTGTTTCGGGATCGGGTTCGGCGTCGACGACGATGTTCTGACCGGCGCGGAATTCCTTCCACAACAGTCGCTCGGAAAGCGGATCTTCGACCATGCGCTGAATGGCACGACGAAGCGGACGAGCACCCAGCGTGGGGTCGTAGCCCTTGTCGGCCAGCAGCAACTTGGCGGCCTCGGTGAGTTCCAGGCCGATGCCCAGACCTTCGAGTTGGCGGGTGATGCGCTTGATGAGCAGATCGACGATGGTCGTGACCTCGGGCTTGGAAAGCTCGTGGAACACGATGGTGTCGTCGATGCGGTTGAGGAACTCAGGACGGAAGTGCGCCTTGAGTGCGTCGTTGACCTTTTCCTTCATGCGCTCGTACGACACGGCTTCGTCGGCTTTACCGAAACCAATGTTGGCCTTGCGCAGATCGGCAGTGCCCAGGTTGGAGGTCATGATCAGCACGGTGTTGCGGAAGTCGACCGAACGACCTTGTGAGTCGGTGAGTCGGCCTTCTTCAAGAATCTGCAGCAACGTGTTGAAGACGTCGGGGTGTGCCTTTTCGATTTCGTCGAAGAGCACAACCGAGAACGGCTTGCGACGCACAGCTTCAGTGAGCTGACCGCCTTCTTCGTAACCGACGTAGCCGGGAGGGGAACCGACAAGACGACTGACGGTGTGCTTCTCCATGTATTCGGACATGTCGAGTGCGATGAGTGAATCTTCATCGCCGAACAAGAACTCGGCGAGCGTCTTGGCCAGTTCGGTCTTACCAACACCCGATGGGCCGAGGAAGATGAATGAACCGGATGGACGCTTCGGGTCCTTAAGACCTGCACGAGTACGACGGATGGCCTGGCTGACTGCCTTAATGGCATTTTCCTGACCAATGACACGCTTGTGCAGTTCGTCTTCCATGCGCAGAAGACGAGCGGTTTCTTCTTCGGTGAGTTTGTAGACAGGAATACCGGTCCAGAGCGAAAGCACCTCGGCGATTGCCTCTTCGTCGACCTCGTCGAAGAGGTCGATGCCGGAGTCCTTCATTTCCTGCTCTTTGGCTTCCTTCTGTGCAAGCAGTTCTTTTTCGCGATCGCGCAAGCGACCTGCTTCTTCGAACTGCTGCGACTCGACGGCTTCCTTCTTCTCGGTAACAACCGTGGCGATTTCGTTTTCAAGTTCCTTGAAATCGGGCGGTGTTTCCATACGCTTGATGCGCAGACGTGAGCCGGCTTCGTCGATGAGATCGATGGCCTTGTCGGGAAGGAAACGATCGGCGATGTAGCGGTCGGCCAGGTTGGCGGCAGCAACGAGGGCCTGATCGGTAATGGTGACGCGGTGATGGGTCTCGTACCGATCGCGCAGACCCTTCAGAATTTCGATGGTGTGCGCAACGGTTGGTTCTTCAACCTTGACCGGCTGGAAACGACGTTCGAGCGCGGCGTCCTTTTCAAGATGCTTGCGGTATTCCTCGAGCGTTGTTGCGCCGATTGTTTGCAGTTCGCCACGAGCAAGCATCGGCTTGAGGATGCTTGCCGCGTCGATTGCACCTTCGGCGGCACCGGCACCAACGAGCGTGTGGATCTCGTCGATGAAAAGAATGATGTCACCGCGGGTCTTGATTTCCTTGAGCACCTTCTTGAGACGCTCTTCGAAATCACCGCGGTAACGCGAACCGGCAACGAGTGCACCGAGATCGAGTGTGTAGAGCTGCTTGCCGTGAAGCGTTTCCGGAACCTGATCGGAAGCGATTGCTTGCGCAAGACCTTCAACGATTGCGGTCTTACCAACGCCAGGCTCACCAATAAGAACAGGGTTGTTCTTGGTGCGGCGGCTGAGCACCTGCATGACGCGCTCGGTTTCGCGTGCACGACCAATAACTGGGTCGAGCTTCTTTTCGCGAGCGAGTTGTGTGAGGTTGCGCCCGAACTGGTCGAGCACGGCCGAACCGCTTGGCGATGCTTCGCCCGAACCACCGCTGGTGGCACCGGCCTTCTCGCCCTGTTGCGGGCCAGGACCGGAATAGCCCGAAAGCAACTGGATGACCTGCTGGCGAACACGGGAAAGGTCGGCGCCAAGCTTGACGAGCACCTGCGCAGCGACACCTTCGCCCTCTCGGATGAGACCAAGAAGGATGTGCTCGGTGCCGATGTAGTTATGGCCGAGCTGCAGCGCTTCACGCAGCGACAGTTCGAGCACCTTCTTGGCACGAGGCGTGAAGGGGATGTGGCCGCTCGGCGATGAGCCGCCCTGGCCAATGATTTCTTCGACCTGTGAACGCACAGCCTCGAGCGAAATGCCCAAGGACTCGAGGGCCTTGGCGGCAACGCCTTCGCCTTCGTGAATCAGCCCGAGCAAGATGTGCTCGGTGCCGATGTAGTTGTGGTTCAGAAGGCGTGCTTCTTCCTGCGCAAGCACGACGACCCTGCGGGCCCTATCGGTGAACCGTTCAAACACTTTGTGACCTGCCTCCCAGACGGGGATACGTGGAGCGAGTGTACCCACGAC
>JBIIGP010000001.1:0-37984 GCA_044236415.1 Acidimicrobiales bacterium
TGGGTATTCGCTATTCGAAACCACCAGTGCTGATGCACGATGTGATCCCCGATCTGGACGCGGTGACGCGACTGCTCGAATCACAGGCTCCCTATACGCCTCTCGGCGGTTGGTACAGCCCGGGTGCGGACCCCACGAAGCGAACCCGTCCACTGTGGTTCCAGAACGACTGGGTCCATGACGACTTCGCTGCCGAGGGCTCCGACCTCTTCTTGCAACACGCCGGGTACATCGAGGCGGCCAAGGAGTTCTACAACGCCGAGATCGTCGAACCGAAGAGCGTCTACGTGAATCTCATGGTCGCCATCGAAGACGGAGGACCGGCCCATACCGACAATCCCAGCTTCCAAGGTCGGGACCGCACGAACACGCCAATGTGGTTGCTGCGTTCGATGCTGTGGTCGGGTTTGTTTAATGACGCCGAGATCGTTCAGGCCACCGCTATTTGGTGGAGCAATGACGTTGAGGGTGGTGAACTTCGCTACTGGCCGAACGGAGCGACCCAGCCTGCTCAGGTTCACTCAGAGAACATGGCCAACACCGCACTCATCGGCGACAACCACGGCATGTTTCATCAGGTCGGGGCGATCGGCCCTCATAATGTGGGCAGCCTCAGAGTCACCCCTGGTGCAACGCTTGGTCCCGTGGGCGATGGATCAGATGACTGGGCGGTTGAGGACCTCGGCGATTGTGTGTTTCGTGCTCCGCTCAGCACCTATCGCTTAAGTGTGTTGTGGAAGGCCGATGTCTATCCGACGGCCGAAGAGCGTGAGCGCCAGATCGCCAACGCGCTCTCTATGGACGACGTTGCCGAACGCTTTAATCAGGATCTTGCGCAACGTGGTTCGTCGGTCCGGTTCGACCCGAACAATCTTGATGATCCTGCGCTGAGATCCACGATCGAGCACTTCCACCCCGAGGACGTTCCACTGGGAGCGTTGCGTTCGGTTTTCGCGACGTCCTGACAACGATCAGTCGGCTTCGGCGAGGATCTTCACGACCTCATCGGCAGGACGACCGGTGCGTAAGAGCTCGGCCATGACCTTCATCGGCCTATCGATGTGGGTGAAGAAGTCGAAGTAGCCGGCACACAAATAGTTCAGTCCGTCTTCACCGTCGGCGGTTGTCGCGAATCGATTGCGGGGACATTCGCCATGACAGGCGAATCGAACCTCACATGTGACGCACTGGGAAGGCAGTGTCGTTGCTTTGGCTGTGCCAAAAGCCTGCTGCTGCGGAGAGGCCACCATTTCGGCCAGGTGGCGCTCTGAGATGTTGCCCAACAAGTACTCGGGCTCGACGTAGTGATCGCAGGAATACACGTCTCCGTTGTGCTCAAGAGCGATTGCCGTTCCGCAGGTCTCGGAGAAGATGCACATTGATGACTGCATGCCAAGCCATGCCGCAAGCGCAGCATCGAAGGACGGAACGAAAACTTCACCAACATCGTTTCGCACCCACTCGTCGAACACTGCCGTAAGGAAGTTTCCCCATTGCTCGGGGGTCACTGATCGCTCCGTGACAAGCGAGCCATCCTGCACATACAGCGGTCGTTCCGAGGCCCGCTCTCCCCAACCGGCATCCGCTTGAACGATGAGTTCGGGAGTGGCCCGTTCAACGATTGGGATCAACTGGATGAACCGAACACCAAGATCGTCGCGAAAGTGCTTGTACACCTCGAGCCCATGGTCTGCATTCGCCGCGTGAACTGAACAGAGGACATTGGTCGCCACGTTGTGTCGCTGCAGAAGTTCCCATGCGACCTTTACGCGGTCGTAGGTGGGCCTTCCCTGCTTATCGACACGGTAGGCATCGTGCATCGCTGGCGGACCATCGAGAGAAAGCCCCACCAGCACGTTCTCTGCTGCAAGGAATTCACACCATTCGTCGTCGAGCAGGGTTCCGTTGGTTTGCAACGTGAACTCGAGGATTCTCTGGGGTCCGGCGATCTCTTTGGCCTTGGCTACAAGACGACGGTAGAAGTCGACGCCCATCAATGTGGGTTCGCCGCCTTGAAACGCGATCGTGATTTCGCGAGTGCGGTGCGCTGCAATGAGCTGGGTCAGATAGGTCGTGACGAGATCGTTGGACATCCGGAATCGATCGCCGGGATACAACTGTTCTTTCGACAGAAAGAAGCAATAGGTGCAATCAAGATTGCAGATTGCTCCCGTTGGTTTGGCGAGCACGTGGAACGCAGGAGGAAACCCCTCGGGCCAGGTTGGCGGGAGTTCGGGTTGGCCTTTTCGGCCGATGGATACCGACTGACTCACGATGACCAGATCATTGCGAGGCGAAAAAAGCTTCGATTTCTAGGGCGAGGTCTCGGAACGGAGTACCCGACACGTCGACTACCACGGTGTCGAGTTGACCAGTGAAGTGGAATGGCGCGAAGTAGGTGTTGTCAACCGGCGTGCCGTCGTCGAAACCGATGCAGAAGTACTCGCCGAACAAGTGATACGAGTAGATCGTGGTTTGCGGAATATCCCCAGTGGCTACCACTTCGCCATCGACAAGTAGGTCAACCGTGCCAGCAAACTGGCCCGTTGGCGTGAACGAATAGCCCAGCGTATGACGACCCTCAGGCAACGGTGGTGACGAAACTCGATGCCGCTGGCGACCCAAGAAGTTATGCACGTAATGCAGAGCATTGTCCTGCATATACAGCGCATAGCCACCGAAGCGGCCGCCGTGAGCAACAAGCACACCTTCATCGTCAGCGGTGTAGTCAACATCGACAACCGTGAGCGAGGGACGATGGCGAACGTCAACCGCAGCCGGAGTCGCTACCGGTGCACCCGAGCGATAGATGTATCGCTCGCGAAGTGCATAGTGAGCGGGACGCTCCACCTGCACGGGACGACTCGAATGCAACGGCAGCGCGCCGTGTGCACCAGCTTCGGCCCACCAACGGTCAACCATTTCCCGCAACTTCTGTGGGTGAGTTTCCGCAAGGTCGTTGCTCTCGGAGAAGTCCTCGGCAACGTGATACAGCTCCCACCGATCGTCATCGAACGCGATGTCAGGATCAATACCCGGGACATAGAGCTGACCACGCATCGGGTGATAGGCAACGGCTTTCCAGCCCTCGTGGTACAGGGCACGACATCCAAGCAATTCGTAGTACTGCGTCGTACGTGCTGTCGTGCTCTCGGGGATCGAGAACGTCTCGAAGAGACTCTTACCCTCAATGGGTTTCTGTGGAACTCCGTCGAGCACCGCCGGCATTTCGATGCCCAGCGCATCGAGCACCGTCGGCATGATGTCGATCACGTGCAAATACTGGGTGCGAACCTCGCCGATTCCGTTTGTGCCCGCAGGCCAATGAACAATCAACGGGTCGGCGACACCGCCTTCGTGGCACTCACGCTTCCAGCGTTGAAAAGGGGTGTTGCCCGCATGGGCCCACCCATAGGGGTAGTGACCGTGAGACTCGGCAGATCCAAGAAGATCGACGTTCGGAAGTACTGCATCAAGCGTGAGCGGAACACCGTTGTACCAAGCCACCGAGTTGAACGCGCCGTGCTTATCGCCCTCAGGAGATGCACCGTTATCACTCATAACAACCACGATCGTGTTGTCGAGTTCACCGATTGTTTCCAGATGGTCGAACACCCGACCAACGTGGTGATCGGTGTGAGTCAGAAAGCCGGCGTAGACCTCCATCATCCGGGCATAGGCGCGCTTCTCTTCTTCGGGAAGCGTTGCCCACTCCTGAATCCATTCGGGGCGCGGTGTGAGCTCTGTGCCCGGAGGAAGGATGCCGAGATCGAGTTGGCGCTGATGAGTTGCGGCGCGCCACTCGTCCCAGCCCATATCGAATTTGCCGGCATAGCGATCGATGTAGTCACGCGGCGCCTGATGAGGGGCATGACAAGCTCCGGGCGCGAAATAGAGGAAGAACGGTTTGTCAGTCGTGACGTTGCGCAGATCGTTGATGAACTCAATAGCGCGACCAGCGAGATCTTCGGTGAGGTGATACCCGTCCTCGGCCGCGTACGGCTGCTCAACGAAGTGATTATCGGAAACAAGATCAGGTGCGTACTGATTCGCCTCGGCGCCCATGAAGCCGTAGTAACGCTCGAAACCACGACCGAGCGGCCAGCGTTTCCGTGAAGACGCAAGATCGGTTTCCTCACGAGGGGCGAGATGCCATTTACCGACAGCCATCGTTGCAAAACCATGATCACGAAGAACCTCGGAAATGAATCCGGTGTCCTTATTGATACGACCATCGAAACCAGGGAAACCTGTGGCGTTATCGGCGATACCACCCATACCAGTTGTGTGCTGGTTGCGGCCGGTCAGCAAGCATGCACGCGTCGGCGAGCACATGGCCGTCGTGTGGAAACTGCGGTAGCGCAAACCCTCGTCGGCGAGACGGTCGAAGTTCGGTGTTTCGATATCGGAACCGAAACAGCCGATCTGCGCGTAGCCAACATCGTCGAGAATGACGAAGACAACGTTCGGCGTTCCCTTCGGAGGAAGCACGACATCGGGGTACGCCTGCACCGAATCCTCAAGAGTTCGCCCAACCACTCCTGAGTATGGTTCGCCTTGGTTATAGGTCAGCATTGGTTCCTCACATGAATGACGACTCGGCGCTGAGCCCGAGTTCAGGCCAAGCACCCACAACGATTGGCTGCATGTTTCCATAGCCAACACCGCCGCCGATGGGGTCGGTAATGCGCACAGTGGTGTCACGAATTTGATGAAGCTTTCGAGCGATCTCGGGATCGGTGCAATCAGCAATTCGCTCGCCTTCGAGGTTGAACTCGCCTCGCCATTCGCCATGGTGATGACCGTTCCAACCGAAGTACAAACCGGCACCGAGATGGAAACCGGTATCGCCAAGTACTTCAACTTGGAACGTGCGAGCCGAACCGTCGCTCATGGTGGCGAGAATCTGCCCACCCTTCAACCGGCGGTTTGTGGTGTCGTAGGTGAAGTCCTGTTCCACATCGGCCATATGCGTGACCGAACCGTCGGTCTCTTCGATGATGGCGGTGACATTTTTCTGCAAGAAACCCGGGAAGACCGTCTTGGCGACGTTGAAGAAGAGGCCGTAGTGACTGCCGTCAGGGCGTTCCATGAGGATTGGACTCCAGAAGAACTGAAACTGCCCGCCATCGAGGCCGCGCTGCGGTTCCATGTCGGTTGGCGGTTCGCCGACGTCGTAACGCACGCCCCATGAATGGTCGCGGGTCGACACCCATGTGTCGGGATTCATTTCGGTACGAACACCATCGACCTCGACCCAGCCACTGCACGTGCCGATCTGGTGATAACGAACAAGTTCCGATGCGATGCGGAACGTCGACCGGTTATGGGTGCGTTCTTCCACCATCGGCGGGATGATGCTCTCGAACAACCAGTCGAATGCGATCGGTTGCGTGTCGTTCGGTTCGAGAACAAAGCGGATCTTCTTCAGCGGTTCAACGATCTCGTAGCGGATCGGACCACCGCCAAGCAGCTCAGGGGCGTCGGAGAGTCGACGACTCATGCGCACTGTGAGTTGTTCACGACCTCGCGAAACGCCGCTGTACGCGTCCATGACATTGCGGTTCGTGTACTTCCCTAGACCGAAGCCCAACTGGAGGCTTCCGTCCTTCGCCATCGCCATGGCGCAGACTTTTTCTGTCCATGCCAAATCGCTTGTGCCGACGACGGCAACAGTGTCGATGATTTGGTGCTGGAACAGTTCATCGCCAGCGGTGAGCGGTCCGATCGGATTGGCCATGATGTCCCCCATTGAGTTGTAAAGCGCCGAGTAGCTGCGAGTTCGTCAGACGAGCCAGCGAGAAATCGCGTCGATGACACAAGCTGGTCGGTCATTGCCGTCGATTTCGATTGTGATGCGCATGAGTGTCTGGAGGCCACCCTTTACTTCGGTGACCTCAATGAGTTCTGCTCCAGCGCGCACGCTCTGTCCCACCTTGACCGGTGACGGGAATCGAACCTTGTCGACGCCGTAATTGATGCCGGCCGAGAAGCCTTGGACTTCAACGATCTGCGGAAGGAAGTAGTTCGACAACGACATCGTGAGATAACCGTGCGCGATTGCCGCGCCAAACGGCCCATCCTTTGCGCGTTCGGGATCAACATGGATCCACTGATGGTCACCTGTGGCATCGGCGAACATGTTGACGCGGTCTTGTTCGATGGTGAGCCAATCGCTGTAGCCGAGGTGTGTGCCTTCAGCGGCGCGAACGGCATCAGGTCCGTCGATGATCGTGGTCATGGGATCCTCCAGGTGGCGAGTTCAGGAACCGGGACTACGGCCGGCAAGACGATCAAGCGTGGTTTCCGCTTCGGCGATGATGCGAGTCACAACTTCGGCAGCTGTGGGAAGGTCGTCAATCACGCCGACAACCTGACCGGTGGGAAGAATGCCAGCGTCGAGTTCCCCATCGACCAGCGTGGCCTTGGTGAGAATCGGCGTATTGCCGGCCATGATGACCTCGGCCCAGGGCATATCCATGCGCTTTTTCATATCGAGGCCTTCTTTGGCCATCTGATACCAAGAAAGACCAGTGAACTTGCGGAAGCGGGCAGCATTCGCGATTGCTTTGGGAACTGCAGTGACCGGAGACGCTCCGTCCATCTGGTCGACGAGCTTGGTGCGGATCACCCGATGAGGCGCGCCGTCAACCTTGGTCGTAACAACCGTGCCCGTGACTGGCGTTCCGAGGTACTGCTTCTTTACTTCCATCGGTACCGATGAATCGGAGGTAAGCAGGAATCGGGTGCCCATTGCGATGCCACTCGCGCCGTAAGCGAGGGCGGCGACAAGGCCACGGCCATCGAAGTAGCCGCCAGCAGCAACCACAGGAACGCGTCCGCCAACGACATCGACGACCTCGGGAAGTAGCAGCGAGGTCGGAACCGAACCGGTGTGACCGCCACCTTCGCCACCCTGCACAAGGATCGCGTCGACGCCCCATTCCATGACTTTCTCGGCATGACGCTTGGCGCCGATCGAGGGCATCACCTTGATGCCGTGATCATGCAGGTAATCGATCAGATCTTTTTTCGGTGCTTGCGCAAACGATGCAACGGGAATTCCCTCGGCAACAAGAAGCTTGAGGCGATCCATGATGTCGTCGGCATCGGCGCGCATGTTCACACCAAACGGTGCGGTCGTGCGCTTCTTTGTTTCGGCAATGGCAACAACGAGTTCGTCGTAGGTCATCGTGGCCGAAGCAATGATGCCGAATGCACCTGCATTCGATGTCGCGGAAACGAGTTTCGGCCCGGCAACCCAACCCATGCCGGTTTGGACTATCGGGTACTTCGATCCGAGGAGATCAAGCAGCGGTGTCGTGAGCGCAGGATGCATCAGGCCGCCGGAAGTTCGCGGTCGCGGAACGACTTGGGATCAAGAACTTCACGAAGCACGCGGAGTTCTTCGTCAGTTGGAAGTCGCGTCGTCGGGATGTCAGAAGGAATCACGAGTTCGAACGTACATGCGGCAGTGACGTCGTCGATTGAGACTCCCGGGTGCAACGATGCAACACGCATGCGGTGATCGGGAGTATTGAAGTCGTACACCGCAAGATTTGTGACAACACGACGAAGCTCGTGGTGCGCCTTCACCCATTCACCGAGTTCAGCAGCACGGTCGTAACCAATGCCTGACACCGTGTCGACCTTTTCGACAAACACTCGATTGGTCTGATTGCCGATGAAGTACGAGGTGGTGTGATTGATCGTGTTGCCAGGAGCGCCACGAACACCGAGTAGCTGCGACTTCGGCTTGTTCCAGTCACCGATGTTGGCGATGTTCTGGTTGCCGTAAGAATCGATCTGGCTTGCACCCATCACCACATGGCGACGACCGCCCCACAGGGTGTCGAACACCGAGCGGAATGGGATCCAGCCTTCAACCTGCTTGTCGGTGCCACCAACCGGAAGATCGTTGGCAACGAAGAAGGCTTCGCCGTCGCTCACGAGAAGGTCGGGTTCGAAGGTTGCACGGGCAAGACGCGCGCCGAGCATGGGGATTGTTCCCATACCGGAGGCGAAGATTTCGCCGTCGCCGCGGAACGTGTCGGCCACAGCAACGACACAGATTTCACCAAGGGTTGCATCGCTCATCGGGCTGCCACCGCCTTCTGGTAGTCGGCTTCAGAGCCGGAGAGATAGGTGTCAACGAAGGCCTTCCACGTTTCTGGGTCCTTCGCCGCATCGGCGTATTCCTTCTGGAACTTTTCGTCGCGCTCGTAATCGGGCTGACAGTTTGTGAAGTGCGCGCCGTTCGGAGCTTCGATCACGCCGTCGACCATTGAACGGTTGATCTTCATGGTGTGGATCGTGCCGTTCTTCAAGAGGTCTTCGGTAGGAACGATCTTTTCGACCGACATGAATCGACGGCCGACTGCAGCAGCGTTCAGGAACAGATCATCGAAATAAAGATCTGGGCCGAGGAACTGTGCGTTGCCGCGTTCGTCGGCACGGTTGAGGTGCACAAATGCAGCGTCAAGGTTGAGCGCCGGCACTGCAAGAAGTTCTTCACCATCGGCATAGGGCGACTTCACCGTGCGAAGGCTCGGGTCGTTCTTGACGACATCGGAGCCGAGACCGGCGCGGGTCGGAAGGAATGGAAGACGGAGCGATGCGGCGTAGAGGCCCCACTGCAACATGCCTTCGTCGTATTCGACGACCTCGGGAATGGTGCCGTTCTGACGAGCGGCACGGAAATGCGGTTCAAGCGCAATCGAGTCGAGCGACACGAAGCCATAGACAAGGCGCTTCACCTTGCCGGCCGCGCACAGCAGACCAACATCGGGGCCGCCATAGGAAACGATCGTGAGATCTTTGAGGTCAGTGCGAAGCAGTGCTCGCACCAATGACATCGGCTTACGGCGTGAACCCCAGCCACCAATGCCGATGGTCATCCCATCGGAAAGCGTTGCGACCGCTTCATCTTCGGTCATGCGCTTGTCAGCCATTTACTTCTTTCCCTTCTCGGACTCGGTTGCTCCACTGGAGCCCGCAGTCTTTCCTTCGGCGACAAAGTCGTCGCGCAGTTCATCGGATACACCAGAAAGATTCAGTTCGAACGTGAAACCCTGTTCGAATCGGTAGGACTTCTTGACGTCCCACAGGTCGATGCCGTTGAGGCTTTCCTTCGCGGCACGAATCACCGTGGGCGACTTGGCGGCGATGTTGCCGGCGATCTCGCGAGCAGCAGCAAGAAGTTCGTCGCGAGGAACAACTCGAGACACCGAACCCCATGCGTGGAGTTGTTGCGCCGTCGCGTTGGCCGATGTGTAGACCATTTCGCGCATCTTGTGCTGGGGGACGAGACGTGAAAGGTGCGTGGCTGCACCGAGTGCGCCACGGTCGACCTCGGGAAGCCCGAAGAAGGCATCGTCGGACGCAACGATGACGTCGGCATTGCCGACCAGGCCGATACCGCCACCGACACAGAAGCCAGCGACTGCAGCAACGACCGGAACCTCGCACTCGTAGACCGCAGCAAAGGCGTGATAGCAGCCCTTGTTGGCCCCGATGAGGGCGTCGAAGCCCTCAGTGTTCTGCATTTCCTTGATGTCGACGCCGGCGTTAAAGCCACGACCCTCGGATCGGAGAATGACCGCCCGCACACTGCGATCGGCGCCAAGTCGGCGGATCTCGTCGCCGAGCTGGAACCACTCAGCCACGGTGAGGGCGTTAACCGGCGGACAGTTCTGCACGACCTCGGCAATGCCGTCCGTGCCAACGGTGACTTCAATACCCATAGGGGGACGACGCTAGCCGGTGACCTGCCAATCGTCAGATGGGAGAGGCCCTCCGAGAAGCCTTCCCGGGCCCCGTTGTAGGGTTCGACCATGGCGCTTGAAATCGACCTCTCTGGACGTTCCGTCCTCATCACTGGCGGCACCAAAGGAGTTGGCCGAGGGATTGCCCAGCGGTTCGCTGATGCCGGGGCCACCGTCATCGTCTGTGCTCGTCGAGAGGCAGAGAACCCCCTTCCGGCCGATTGGCATTTCATCTCCGCCGATCTACGCGATGGCGATGCTGCCTATGCCGCGGTCGATGCAGCATTCGCCATCACTGGGCGCCTCGACTGCGTCGTGAACAACGCTGGTGGCTCGCCTCCCGCCGACTCGGCCGAGGCTCCCCCGAAGTTCACCCAGCGGATCGTTGAGCTGAATCTGCTCGCCCCGTATTACGTTGCCCAGCGCGCGCACCACCACATGTCGAATCAGGCCGGTGGCGGTTCAATCGTCAACATCGGCAGTGTCGTCGCCAATCGCCCCTCCCCCACAACTGCCGCCTATGGCGCAGCCAAAGCGGGTCTTCTGCAGCTTTCGACCACTCTCGCCATGGAATGGGCCCCCAAGGTTCGCGTCAACACCATCACCGTTGGCCTCATCCTCACCGAACAAGCAGCGTTGTTCTACGGCGAGGGCGCAGAACGCGAACGAATCGAGTCCGGCATCCCGATGAGCCGCTTTGCGATGCCTTCCGATGTTGGCGACATCGCCGTGTATCTCGCCAGCGACCTCGCGGGCTACGTCACTGGTGCAGAGATCGCCGCGCACGGCGGCGGCGAACGACCACCGTTCCTCGGCGCCGACTGAGTCCATGAGCGAACAACCACGTCAGGACACCGCGCAGGTTCAGGCCTGGCTTGAAACGAACCTCGGTAGCACCGTCACATCCATCTGGCGTCAGCCCCGTTGGCGGCCGGTGTGGTTCGCTGAAGTTGAACGCAATGGCGTCACGCAGTCGCTGGTCGTCCGCGGTGACCGCACCGACATGCCCCTCATCTTCCCGTTGCGCCACGAAATGACGCTGCAAGCCATGTTGCATGAGCGCGACATTCCCACGCCTGCTGTCCTTGGGTGGATCGACGAGCCCATGGCCTATGTCATGGAACGCGTCGGCGGCCAGCAGCATTTCGAAAACACAAGCGATGCGGACCGAGCCTCGGCGGTTGACGACTATCTCCAGATCCTCGCCCGCATGCATGCGCTCGATGTTGAACCATTCGCCGCAGCTGGTATCCGGCGCGCAGAATCACCAGCACTCTCCGGGCTTCTCGGCCTGCGTCAGTACGAAACCGTGTATCGCTCAACCAAGAATGGTCCCGACCCGTTCATGGAGTTCTGCCTGGGTTGGTTGCGTCGCAATCCCCCACGGTCCAAAGGCCGCGAATCAGTTATTTGTTGGGATTCTGGCCAGTTCCATAATGCCGACGGGAAGATCGTGGCAGTTCTCGATCTTGAAATCGGCCATATCGGCGACCCCATGATGGATCTCGCTGCATGGCGAATGCGCGACACCATCGTTGGCTACGGAGACTTCCCCACGTTGTACGCGCGCTACGAAGAACTTTCCGGCACCGAAATTGATCTCGACGCACTGATGCGTCATCACTTCGCATTCACACTCACGAATCAACTGGCTCTCGGCCAAGCCGTTCGTCGACCAAATGTTGATACCGACCTCATGACGAACATGCAGTGGTGTTATGAGACCAATCTCTTTGCGACCGAAGCTTTGGCCGAGATCCTGCAGATCGAGTTGCCAACAGTCGAAGAGCCCGAGGTCCGCGAAGGCCGCGCTTCAACACCTGTCGAGCACATGGCAACTGTGTTGAAGTCATTGTCTGTGGGCGACGGCGCCGTCGACGATGAGTTCCTCAAGTACCGACTTCGAGCGTTGTTCCGAGAAGCTCGCCATGCGGCCCGCGCAATCGAAATCGGCGATCAGGTCAGTAACGACGATCTCGACGATCTTCATCGACTTCTCGGCCATCGTCCCGCCGATTGGTTCACCGGGGAAGCTGAACTCGAAGCATTCGTGCTGGCCGATGCAGAAACAGGAACTTACGACGAGGAACTTCTCGTGCTGTTCCACAAGCGCAACCTGCGCGCGCACCAACTTCTCGGGCCGCCCGGATCAGCGATGGCCACCCATCTGCCGATCCAGACATTCCGATAAACAACGGGCAAACTCAGGCGCCGTTAGGCCCGCTGGCTGCTGACCGAAACGATTTCGCCGGTCATGTAGGAGCTGTAGTCAGAGGCCAAGAACATCATGACGTTGGCAACTTCCCACGGCTCCGCTGCGCGACCGAATGCCTCGCGCTTGGTGAGTTCCGCAAGCGTTTCTTCGGTGGTGGCTTTCGCCAGGAACGGATGCATCGCAAGACTCGGTGCGACGGCATTGATGCGTACATCGTGAGGCGCTGCTTCGATAGCGGCGCAACGAGTGAGGGCCATAACACCGGCTTTCGCAGCGGCGTAATGAGCCTGTCCTTCTTGGGCTCGCCAACCAAGCACCGACGCGTTGTTGACGATCACGCCGCCACCGTTTGCGTAGAGGTACTGCATCTCGGCACGCATGCATCGGAACGTTCCGTTGAGGGTGACGTCAAGAACGAGGCTCCACTGATCGTCGGTCATCTCGACAATGGGAACCTCGCCACCGAGACCGGCGTTGTTGATGAAAATGTCGATGCCGCCGAGAGCGGCAGCTGCTCCTTCGACCAGCGCCTGCACATCCGACTCAACCGTTACATCGCAGGGAATACCAACGACACCGAGTTCTGCGGCTGATTCACCGCAGCGACGCTCGTGCTTGTCGGAGATAACCACCTGCGCGCCTTCTTCGATGGCGCGCTTTGCCGCTTGAAAGCCGATACCTGTTCCAGCGGCAGCAGTGACAAGCACCTTCTTGCCGGCAAGAAGCCCGTGACCGTTGACGTAGTTCGGTGGCGTGCTCATGCGGGGTTGGGCTCCTTAGGCAGACCAAGCACACGTTCACCCAACACATTGCGTTGAATTTCGTTGCTGCCGCCGTAAATGGTTTCGGATCGGGTGAACAGGAACATCTTTTGGTCGAGCGTGAGTTCGTAGGGGAAACCCTCGGCAATCATCGACTCGGTACCGCCAATATCCATGGCGAGTTCGCCGAGGTCGCTGTGCCAAGTGCCCCAGAACAACTTCGAAATTGACGCTTCAGGACCAGGAACTCCGGAACCCATCGAACGCAGTGCATTCCATTGCATGAGTTTGAGGCCGATGTAGGCATCGGCAAGACGTTGACGCATGATCGGGTCTGCTGCTGAGCCCTTCTTCTTTGCTTCGGCAATCAGGTTGTCGAGTTCACGTTCGAACCCAACTTGCTGCGCCAGCGTTGAGATACCGCGCTCAAGCGCGAGCAAGTCCATAGCGACGCCCCAGCCCTTGCCCGGTTCGCCAACGATCATGTCTGCGTCGGTCACCGCATCGCTCAGGAAGACTTCGTTGAATTCGCCGCCTCCAGTGATCTGCACGATGATGCGCGTTTCGACGCCGGGCTGGTCCATGGGGACAAGCAGAAACGACAAACCCTTGTGGCGAGCCGAACCCACTTCGGTTCGGGCCACAACGAAACACCAATGCGAAACGTGGGCCAGTGACGTCCAGACCTTCTGTCCGTTGATAATCCATTGGTCGCCATCGAGCACGGCGCGGGTCTGCACATTGGCAAGATCAGAACCAGCATTGGGTTCCGAGTAACCCTGACACCAGCGCTCGTCGCCGCTGAGAATCGGAGGAAGGAACCGTTCGCACTGTTCCTTTGTGCCGTGTTCGATCAGCGTCGGCCCAAGGAGGTTTTCGCCCATGTGGTTGACGCGCCCCGGAGCCTGCGCTCGTGCGTATTCCTCGGCCCAGATGATCTGCTGGCTGACCGTGGCATTACGTCCACCGAACTCGGTGGGCCAACCCAGACCGATCCAACCGGCGGCGCCCAGCACTTTTTCCCAACGTTCACGGATTTCGAATCCGACTTCTTCATCGCCGGGGCCACCGCGCCCCTTCAGGGACGCGAATTCTCCGACGAGGTTTTCGGCCAGCCATGATTTGGCGTCGGCACGGAATTCCTCGTCGGAGACGGTCGAGACATCTACGGGAAGGGCCATGAGCCCACTTTAGGACCCGATCAATCCAGCTTTAGAACCCGAGCCGCATTGTCGTGGAGGAACTTCGGCCAAACGTTGTCATTGAACGGGACATCTCGCATCTCGGTCATGATCCGCTGCAGAGACAGACCCATCGGGAAATAGCCCGCATACATGATCTTGTCGGCGCCTCGGGTATTGGCGTAATCGATGATCCTCTGGTCGTAATGCTTCGGGGCAAAGGCCGAGGTTGAATAGTGCAGGCCCGGCCACTTGAGCATGAGCTTCACCATCAGCTCGGTCCATGGCTGGCAGCCGTGACGTGAGACATAGGTGAGTTCGGGGAAGTCGTACATGACCTCGTCGACATGCTCCACGTGCTGACACTGGAACTTCAACCGCGGACCAGGAATACCGGTGCACACGAACACAGGAATATCGAGCTCACAGGCCTTGGCGTAGATCGGGTACATCTTCTTGTCGTTGATTGCGACCTGGGGGAAACAACCCGCCGGGAACATGCTGATAGAACGCACGCCCCAGGTTTCATAGGCGCGAACAATGTTCTCGATGCCCGCCATTCCGTCGTTGGGATCGGCGCCAACAGAACCGACGAATCGACCGGGATAGCGCTTGATCGCCTCTTCGCCCGTTGCTTCGCCTTGACCTTCGCGGTGACCGACGCCGACCATGCCGACCGAGACGCCCCACTTGTCCATTTGGTCAAGCGTGTAGCCAACCGGATCATCGGATTCACGAACTTCTTTTTCCTTATCCGGCGGAGCCTTGAACATGTACTCGGCCGGAAACTCAAACTCTTCTTTGGACTGCGAGTCCTTGGTCTGCTTGGTAATGAACTCGTACTGCGCCTTCAGGTCGCGAGCCGGAAAGCCAATCATCGTGTCGATGACCGGAACATCGGTCGGCATAGCCATGTGAATTCCCCCTGGAATCGGCAACGGTTGTTTCGTTGACTTCGTCAATCTAGGACACCCCTCGTGGAGGGGCGAGTTACGACAAAAAGAAATGTGGGGCGGGTTACCCCGCCCCACATTAAGGATCCGCCACTACATCTTCATGAGAAAGCAGTGACTACTTACCTGCGATGCGATCGGCCGCTTCACGCTGTTCGAAGATGAGACGAACAAGCCAGAACCGGAAATAGCGACGCAGCGACATCACGATGAACAGGGCTGCACCGACAACAGCGAGGACGAGACCAAAGGTGCCCATTGCGACAAGGTCCTCAGTTTTTGCGCCTTTGCCGCTGCCTTGAAGAGTCAGCCAAGCGATGAGCGAAAGCACGATTCCCGCGATCATCAGCAGTGATCCGAGGATCAGCCATGTCCGTTCGGGATTGGCCTTTCCGCCATCTACCTTCATTGCATCGACTTCGCCCTGGAACTCCTGGAGGCGGGCCGACGGGGTGGTTTCAGTGTTACTCATGTTTCCTCCGTTGTTCTGGCGTTAATCAATGGGTTGTTCCGCCCAGATACGCCTCGGTCAGTTCCTCGGCGATCTCAGCGGGTGGTCCGGTACGAGTAATACGTCCGTGCAACATGATCGACGCAACCGTCGACACGCCCAGCACGGCTTGGGCGAACTGTTCCACCACAAGGATGGAGATTCCTTCGGCTGCCAATTCGGCAACTCGTTCGTAGAGCTCTTCGACGATCAATGGAGCTAAGCCCATTGAAAGTTCATCGAGGAGTAGAAGTGAGGGGTTCACCGCCAACGCACGCGACATTGCGAGCATTTGCTGCTCACCACCAGACATTGTTCCGGCGATTTGTTTGCGTCGTTCCTGCAAACGCGGGAACTGCCGGAAAGCGTTTTCCTGGATATCGGCGAACGACACACCAGCGTGGGTGAACATTCGCAGATTCTCGGTCACGGTCAGGTTCGGGAAGATCCCTCTGCCTTCAGGAACGAGGCAAACTCCGGCGCGAGCCAGCGCATCGCTACTCACCCCGTTGACTTCTCGACCGCTGATCAAAAGTTGTCCACCAGAAGGAATGATTTGACCACTGCAAACCCCAAGGGTTGTGGTCTTTCCAGCACCGTTTGGACCAAGCAACGCATGCACTTGGCCTGCTTCGAGTTTGAGATTGACTCCGTGCAACACGTCGATGGTTCCGTAGCCACCACGAATGTTGTTGAGTTCGAGGATCGGGGTCACGACGCCTCCACGACGGTTTCGGTTCCGAGATATGCAGCTTGTACCTGTGCATTCGCTTGTACTTCAGCAGGCGTGCCTGTTGCGATGATTGTGCCGAAGTCAAGGACATGAATGAACTGACATGTACCCATCACGAATGACATGTCATGTTCAACGAGCAGAACGCCCAGGCCTTCATCAACCAGTTTTCGAAGAAGGCTGGCCATCTCTTCGGTCTCTTCTTCGTTAAGTCCCGACGATGGTTCATCGAGAAGCAGCACTTTTGGATTTGATGCAAGTGCACGAGCAAGTTCAACAAGCCGTGCAGTTCCCGTCGGTAGGGTGCCGACCATGAACTCAGAAACATCGGAGAGCCCGACTTTTTCAAGGATTTCATTGCAGACCTGATTCGGATCAAAACCCGAACGGTCCCAAGTCTTGCGTTGTTCGGCAGCGACGAGGATGTTCTCGCGAGCAGAAAGACTTCCGAACACCTCAAGCTTCTGGAAGGTTCGCGCAATACCCAAGCGGGCTCGCTTGAACGGATTCTTGTTGGTGATGTCCTTGCCATCGAAGAACACTTTGCCGGCGGTCGGTTCCTGCAAGCCGGTGATGACATTGAAGAGTGTGGTTTTGCCGGCACCGTTTGGGCCGATCAAACCTGTGACTCGGCCCTCAACAACTTCGATAGAAGCTTGTGAGACGGCTTGAAGAACGCCGAAGCGAACGACAACGTCCTGCGTGCTGAGAATTGCACTCATGATGCACCTCCGGTGGGCACCATCTTCTTTTCATCAACAAGGTCGGTGATATCGAGCACTCGATCAAGCTGCGCAACTTTGTCCGGCGTGAACGGTCTGGAAAGTCCCATGTCGTTGATTTCGTCCTTGCCAATATTTTGCTCTCGCTCTTTGGCAACCATGAGTTCTTTCTCGATCCTTGCGTCCTTCCTCCACGGCAAAAGCCCGGCGAGATCGCGACCCGAGTAGAAGACTGCACCCTCGGGTCGGTAGGCCATTGCGATTGCTGCGATACCAGGACCAATGAGTTCGATTGCCGTAAGCCACGACGGTTTACCAAGCAATTCATAGAGCGCAGGAAACGACGCCAATCCGATGACGCCCATGAAGGCAGCCACCGGATACCGGACACCTTGCACTGCTAACAGGAGTACCAATGGCAAGCCTGCGAACAGCGGGAAGGAGTCAACCGAAAGTGCTCCACGCTGCAGACCAAACATGCAGCCAGCGAAACCGGCCATTGCGCCCGACAACATGAACACCATCATCTTGGTCGTCGTGAGGTTCACGCCGATGGTTGCCGATGCAGCAGGTGAATCCGACATAGCGATCCATCGACGAGCCCACCGAGAACGGCGCAACATCTCAAGCATGAAGAACAGCAGTGAGAACGTCACCACCAAGAACATCAGGAACGCTTTTCGATCGCTGGGATCGGAACTGATTGTGATTCCAAAAATGTCGACGGGCTTAAACAGGACACCCGTTGCGGATGGATCGAGCATGTTGGGGTGCCTGACAATCACCTTGTCGGCAATTTCGGCAAACGCCATCGTGGCGAGAGCTAGATACAACCCCTTGAGGCGAAGTGCGGGTAGAGCGATCGCCAAACCTAGTGGTGCACAAATAAGCATGACCCACACGATGCCGAGGGCATCGCCGTTCTGGCCGCCGAAGTGAGAGAACAGCACCGCACCGATGCCGGCAATTGCGAAGTTGGCGAAGCTCACCTGCCCTGCCCAACCGATCAGCGGGATGAGCGAGAGCATGATCAAACCAATCACCATGAATCCTGCGCCACGACCAAGCCACACCGTTGATCGTTCCCCGAAGGTGGTGCCGCTGATCCACGGAATCCAGCCGTTGGCCCACGCTCCGACCAACGCGATCATCACACCTGCACCCAAGGCCGCTTCCCAAGGTTTCGTAAGTCGCTCGGTGCGTTTGGTAATGCGGATCTTTCCCGTTTCCAATCGAGCCATCGGAAGGAAGAGCAGCGCGATGAAAAGGATTGCGGCGGGAATCGCCTCGTCGGCATAGGTCCAGTCGGTCCCCCACTCGAGATACACCGCCGAGAACGATTTCGAAAGGCCGATGATGAGACCACCAATGAACGCCATTGGAATGGACTTGAGCTGAGCGATGGCTGCTGCGGCCGAAGCGACAACGATGATGAGTGTCAGGTTTTCAACAACGAGCCCGGTCTCGGGAGCAATAAGAATTCCGGCCAAGCCAGCCGTCATGCATCCGAGCGCCCACGAGGCCCCAGAAATGATTGACGGTTTCGCTCCGGTGAGACCAGCGAGGCTGCGGCTATCGACAACGGCGCGCATCGAGATACCAAGTCGGGTGCGATACAGAAGGAAGCGAAGCCCTAGTGCAACAAGTAGGGCGATGACAACGGTGATAATGCGATGCCAAGTAGCGGTGACATCACCGAGTTGAACACCCTTCGTGTCTTGAAAGAACTGCGGAAGAGTACGGCCCGTTTTGGGCGACCAGATGGTGAGCGTGATGCCCATGAACGTCAGCATCAAACCAACTGTCACCATGAGCTGCACGACAAGCGCTGCGTCGCGAAGACGACGCATGATCAGCTTGTCAAGCAAGAAGCCGATGGCTGGCGCAATTACCAACAAGGTGATGGCGATCGCCACCAACGTTGGTAGCCCCTGTTTGACTGTGAGCTGCCAATAGCAAAAGGCAAGAAAACAACCGATTGCCGCATGAGAGAAATTAAAGATGCCAGTCGTGGCATAGGTGACAACGAGGCCACCGGCAGTGATGGCATAAATGCCACCAAGGGCGATACCAACGACAAGGAACGATGAAATCGTCGCTGCGTTGACCGATGCTCCGCCCCAATTTTTCGTCACCAAAAATAGGACGACAAGCCCGACGACGATCGCGGAAATCAGCCTTGGACTGACTTTAAGCCGCATGTTCCCCCCTTGCTGCACTGCGCTGATGTGATGAGGAGGGGCCAGCCATTCGGCTGGCCCCTCCTGGTACGACAGAACTGCTACTTGACGTTGGCTGCGGCTGCGGCCGGATCAAGCTTGACGGTGACAACGTTCTCGGGCTTGCAATCGAGTGTGCCGGCTTCCTTCGGGAAGACTCGCTCGAATTTGCCGCCGTTGATTTGCATGATCACCATGCAGTCAGAGAAGACCTTCTGACCGGTGCGGGCCTTGCCAATCCAACCATCAGCATCGAATGAAAGTGTCTTCATCTTTGCGAGAAGGTTGGGACGGGTGATGGCATTCGGGCCCTTTTCAGCAACGATTTCGTTGACGGCTTGGGTGAATGCCATTGCCGACTGCCATGCCTGGGCGCCGAATGCGTCCGGCTTGCCACCGGAAGCATCGACATAGGTCTGAACGGCCTTGTTGCTTGATGCTTCCTCAAACGGAATGAACTGCATCCAGACATAGGTACCGTCGACTGCCGAACCACTGGTCTTGAAGTTCTCGGTATAACAGGCAAGCGAGCAACCCCAAATATCGACACCGGTAAGCCCCTGTGCCGTTGCTTCCTTGCGGAGCTTTGTCATGGCCGCATCGTTTGAACCCATGTAGGCGTAGTTTCCGCCACCGTTCTTAAGGGCTTGGATGTAGGTGTTAAACGCAGACTGCTCAGCACGACCCGACACCTTCATCGCATCGATCCATGACACACCAGCCTTCTCCTGAGCTGTGATCTGGTAGGTAGCGGACTGGATCGTCGTGGGCAGATCGCCGGGAACCAAGAAGATGCCCTTCAGGTTCGGCTGAACCGTTTGGTAATACTTCGTTGCCCCAACAAATGCTTTGAGGTCACGTTCGCCGGTGTTGGTGCCATTGCATGGTTCAGCAACGGCCTGCATCACCCAAACGTTTGCTGCGCACTGTTCGTTGACGTCATTCGCAAGAGCCGCGAAGACCGGAAGGCCAACAGGCTGGCCGGCCTTGTCAACACAGTTGCCAATCACCGATACATCGGGATTGAACAGCGAGTTGCCACCAACCATCGCAAAATCGTTCTTGCAGGCGTTGATGATGCCGTTCTTGGATTCGGTTGCGTCAAGCTTGGAATCCCACGCTTCGACCTTCAACTCACGACAGCCAACACCGCCGTTGGCATTGATCCACTTGGCGTAGGCATTCATCGCGTCGACGTTGCCCTGGAACAGACCTGGGGCAAGCGGCGAACCGGTATCAGCCATGACCTCAACCGAAATCGTGTCAGCGGTGACACCGACCTCTGTTGCTTGCAACGCTTCTTTGGTGCAGTTGGCGTTTGCCTTGGCTTCGGTGCTTTCGCCCGAGCCACTTTCGCTATCTGACCCACTACGGCCACAACCGACAGCAAGGATGCTGACGCTGAGAGCCGCGATGAGCACACCTGCTCTGAATCGCTTCACTTGGTTCCCCCCTGGGAGTTGTTGAACTACTTGGCGAACCATAACCGAATTCACAAACGCGTGTGTGACGATCGGCACAGAGGCGACCACGGGTCCGTCGGCCTCCCGATCGATGCGCCGAACCGACCCCAAAACGCAAAAGTGACCGGCCGGTAACCAAGGTTCCGACCGGTCACGCTGCGACCCCGACTAACAGGAAATGCCACCATCCATCATGAGGGTTGCGCCACTGACATAGCGAGCTTCGTCAGATCCCAAATAGGCGTAAAAACTCGCCAATTCAGAGGGCTTTCCGACTTCGACGTTGTCTCGCGACATCTTGCGCATGCGACCCCAGTCCGCACCCTTTGGCGGGACGAACGCGGTGTACATGTTCGTCTCAACACCGCCGGGAGCAACCGCACAGATGCGGATCGGCACGTCGTATTCGGTAGCAAGTGCACGGGTGAGCGCCGAGACGCCGCCCTTCGACGCGCAGTAGGCCGCGCTCCAGGGCTGGCCCATGACCGCTGCAGTCGACGAAGTGTTCACGATGACCCCGTGGCCTCGCTCCACCATCTGCGGAAGTACGGCGCGGCACATGAAGTAGGTGCCGGTGAGATTGACCGCAATCATGCGTTCGAACTTGGCCGGGTCTCCGTCGTGGCTGTTATCGAAGCCGCCAATGCCAGCGACGTTGCACAACACGTCGACCTGACCAAACGCTTTCGTCACTTCAGCGACAACTGACTCGACGTTTGCCCAACTGCTGACATCGCACGCAAGCGCAATTGCGTTTGGTCCAATCGCGTTCGCGGTTTCTTGCGCATTCTCAAGATTCACGTCGAGACAAGCGACCTTGCCACCTTCGGCGCCAAACCGCTCGGCCACTCCGCGACCGATTCCTGATCCGGCACCAGTAACGATGACGCCCTTGCCTACATACCGCTGTTCCATTGTTTCCCCATTGTTGTGGTTCTGGCGCGAGAAACCGTCACGACAACGCGTGCGGCATCAAGCAACGAATGATTTCCGATGGCCCGATCAGCCGATGGTGAGCACGCCACGAGCAACTGCACCCGAATGCATGTCGTGCACCGCGTCGTGGAAACCCTCGAGCGGATACGTGGCAGTCACGAGTTCGTCGAGCATGAACTCGCCACGGCGATAGAGATCGATGATCTGCAGCATGTCGCTATGCGGGCTGTACGAACCTGCGCGACAACCAATGACTGCACGCTCGTTTTGCGTGAAGCGCTGGTACGGAAGTGTGAAGGTTGCGTCGCCGCCAGGCGTGCCGATGATGACAACCGTGCCACCCCAATCGAGCATCTCCAGCGCGTTCGACGTGACTGCCGGATGACCGACAACGTCGTACACCCAATCAACACCACCGGCATTGAATGGGCCGGAAAGTTCGGTCTCGCTGTAAGGAACGAGTCGACGTACCTGCTCAACAATGTCTTCGTCGCGACCATTAAGGAAGTCGGTTGCACCGAACTGACGAGCGAGTGCTTCCTTTTCGGGTTCGGTGTCGATCGCGATGATGCGCGACGCGCGCTTCACGCGCAGTGCCTGGATTGCGTTAAGACCCACACCACCGCAGCCGTACACAACTGCGGTCTGGCCGATCTTCACATCAGAGCGGTAGAGAACGGCACCAGCCCCAGTCATTACGCCACATCCGACAAGGCATGCAGAGGTGAACGGAACATCCTTAGGAATCTTTACGGCCTGAAAACCGCGGATCACCGTGCGCTCGGTAAAGACCGATGCCGCAGCAAAGTTCCAGCAGGCTTCGCCATCGAGGGTGAATGGCTGAGCCATGTTTCCAAGTGTTTGACGACAACGCGTGGGCTTGCCCTGTGCACATGCCTTGCAAACGCCACAAGCCGCAAGGGTCGAGATGATGACGTGGTCACCTTCGACAACGTGGGTAACGCCAGTGCCGACCTTTTCAACAATTCCTGCACCTTCATGGCCCAACACTGCAGGTGAAGGCCAACCGAACGCACCTGCGGCTGCAGTCACGTCGCTGTGGCACACACCAGCAGCCATCACCTTGACGATGACTTCGCCAGCACCTGGCTCGCGAACTTCGAGTCCGTCGAGAACCTCAGCTTTGTCGCCAGTGAAAACGATGCCCTTCATGAATTCCCCCAGAGGTGAGTCAGTAAATGTTGAATAGTTCGAGCTGCAACTGCAGTGGGACTCAGCTGCCCCAGATAATTGACTGCCATTCGGTGTAAGCGTCGAGACCCCAGTTGCCGCCATCGCGACCGATACCGGACATCTTGAAACCACCGAACGGTGTTTCGTGGTGGGTCTGCACACTGTTGATGCCTACGCGACCCGAACGAATTTCCTTGGCGACCTCGTAGGCACCAGGAGTATCGGAACCAAAGACGTAGGAGAACAAGCCGTAATCGCTGTCGTTCGCGATGGTGATGGCATCGTCAACCGTGTCGAACGGAACAACCACAACAACTGGGCCGAAGATTTCTTCACGCACTGGAGTCATGGTGTTGTTGCAACCTGCAAGAAGGGTTGGGCCAATGAAGTAGCCCTTGTCCGGACCTGCGTTACGACCGTCGACAACGATCTCAGCGCCTTCAGAAACACCAGCTTCGATCATTGCCTGAATGCGGCCGAGCTGAACGGCAGAAATAACCGGGCCGACCTGCGTTGCTGCATCGAGCGGATCGCCAACCTTGAGGGCGCGCGCTGCGCCTTCAAGACGCGTGACGAGTTCGTCATAACGGCTGCGATGCACGATGACGCGAGTCGGGGCCGTGCAGATCTGGCCTGAGTGGAACGCCCACACACTGGCGATGCCAGCAACAGCCTTTTCCATGTCGGCATCTTCAAGAACGATGCATGCACCCTTGCCGCCGAGTTCATGAAGCTGACGCTTCATGGTGGGAGCACCTGCGGCAACGATTGACGCGCCAACCGCCGACGAACCGGTGAACGACACCATGTCGACGTTGGGATCAGAAACAAGGTTCACACCAGCAGCAGGACCACTACCGGTGACGATGTTGATGACACCCTTCGGGAATCCAACGTCTTCAAGGATCTTGGCGAGTTCGATAACGCACAATGGATCCTGCGGAGCAGGTTTCATCACAACGGTGTTGCCAGTTGCGAGCGCCGGAGCAATCTTTCCGACCATTGAGGTGGTTGGGAAGTTGTACGGAGCGATACACGCGACGACGCCGACCGGCACCTTGCGGGCGTAACCAGCCATAAGTGCGCCTGCGGCGAGCGGCGTTGTGCCAATCGGTTGCGGAGGAAGCGCAACGTTCTGGTCGTACAGCGCACCCCGTGCATAGCGATCGAATCGCGAAATAGCGACAGGGATCTGCATGAGTGAACCAACCGATGAGGTTGCACCGGTTTCGCTGATGACGAGCGGAATCAACTCGGGCGTGCGCTTGGCCAGTTCCTTGCCAGCCGCAGCGAGAAGAGCAGAACGCTCTTCGGGAGTCGTGCGACTCCAGGCGGGAAGTGCTTCCTTCGCTGCCGCAGCGGCACGGGCGACGTCTTCGGCCGAGGCCTCGGGAGCGCCAGTGACGACCTGTTCAGTTGCAGGGTTGATGATGTCGTATGTGCCATCGCCACCGGGGACCCATTCGCCCCCGATGAGCTGGCGGTACTCGTTCATGGTTGCCATGGGTCGCACGTTAGGACAGCGCCCGCCCTCCGTCACACTGGCCCCCCTTCCCGACGGTGGACGCCCGCCGAGAGCCGTGTAATCTGACGGTCTGTCAGAAACGCCGCCGACGGGTGGCCGACGAGAGGTGGTCGCAGTGTCCGACGCAACGTACGACGAGGTCATCAAGGGCGGAACCGTCATCGATGGCACTGGTGCTCCCGCACGCATCGCCGACATCGGCATCCGAGACGGAAAGATCGTTGTCATCGGTCGGGTTGACGGCGACGCCACCATCGTCACCGATGCCACCGGCCGCATGGTGATGCCTGGCGTCATCGACGCCCATACCCATTACGACGCCCAGCTCCTCTGGGATCCAGGCGCATCCCCATCAGCAAACCACGGTGTCACCACCGTGATCGCCGGTAACTGCGGATTCACCCTCGCCCCCCTGCGCCCCACTGTCGCCGAAGCGGAATACCTCCAGGAAATGATGAGTCGAGTCGAGGGAATGCCTCTTCCCGCGCTCAAGACCATCAATTGGAACTGGGAAACGTTCGAGGAGTACCTCAACCAGTTCGAGAATCGCATCTCGGTGAACGCTGGTTGGATGGCCGGACATTGCGCCATCCGTCGCTACGTCATGGGCCCCGAGTCCGTCGGCGGCGAAGCAACTCCCGAACAGATCGATGCCATGGTGGCCGAACTGCGCAAGGCCATCGAGGTCGGTGCCCTCGGATGGTCGTTTACGACATCAGGTAGTCACAGCGATGGCGATGGACAACCGGTGCCAAGCCGATGGGCATCGAATGAAGAAATGATTGCGATGGCCACCGAGGTCGGCAAGCACGAAGGCACCAGCCTTGAAGGCATCGTCCCTGGCTGTCTTGATCGTTTCGCAGATGACGAAATCGAATTGCTCGCAGTCTTGAGCGCTGCAGCAAAGCGCGTCATGAACTGGAACGTCCTCACTATTGACAGCCGCGAACCCGACCGCGTCGGCCGTCAGGTTGAGGCCTATGACCGTGCCAAGGAATTGGGTGGCCGCGTCGTCGCCCTCACCATGCCAGTGCTTGTTCCCATGAACATGAACTTCGCAACCTTCTGCGGCATCTGGCTTCTCCCAACCTGGGAAGAAACCTTGCGCTGCGAAATTCCAGAGCGCATGAAGCGACTGCAAGATCCCGAAGTTCGCGCCAAACTTCTTGCGGCATCTCGGTCAGAAGAAGCCGGCGTTTATCGCCGTATCGCTGACTGGGAGGACTACGTCATCGGCGACACGTTCTCACCAGAAAACGCTGGTCTATCGAATCGAACCGTTTCCGATATCGCTGCCGAGCGTGGCACCGAGCCGTTCGATACCTTGCTCGACATCGTCATCGCCGACGAGCTTCAGACCGTTCTGTGGCCAGCTCCGAAGGACAAAGATCCCGAGTCATGGCGCATGCGAGTTGACGCTTGGAACGATGAGCGAATCATGATCGGCGGCTCCGACGCCGGTGCACACCTCGACCGCATGTGTGGAGCAACGTTCCCCACACGGTTCTTGGGCGACATGATCAACGGCCGCAAACTCATTCCCGTTGAACGCGCCGTGCAGCTCATCACGCAGAAGCCCGCAGAACTTTTCGGTCTTGTTGATCGCGGCACTCTGGTCGAGGGCAGCAACGCCGACATCGTCGTGTTTGATCCGGAAACAATCGGTTCCGAAAACGCGCACATGGTTGCTGACCTTCCCGGAGGCTGTTCACGACTCACCGCCGACTCCTACGGAATCGAACGAGTGCTCGTAAACGGTCAAGCCGTGATCATCAACGGACAGTTCACCGGCGCTACGCCCGGCACTGTGCTCAAGAGCGGTAAAGACACCTACACCGTCCTGCCGTAATCCTGCAGCATCGAGAGCGTCTCTCGCTTTCCCAAACGCTGCTGATTACCAGACCACTTCATTTGCACCCAGTTGTGCAAGTGTCTTGGCATGCATTTTCGACGACGCGCCATTCTCCTTCCCGTTCTCTTTGTGCTGATCGCTGGTGCTCTCGCGTGCGCGAGTTCAAGCTCGAGCTCCGAGAACGACACGCAAGCCTCAACGACGACACCAGTGAGCAGTGCCAACTTGCTCACGAGTCACCCCGCGTTTGGGACATGCCCAACCAGCGCATTCCCCGACCTCAGCGCCACAAGTGCTGGGGCCAATTACGCCGCGCCAAAAGTAACGGTTGCGTGCACCGACAGTGAAGTGACGGTCACGTCAAACAACATGATCTCCTACGAGTTCGTGGCAAAGACACCGAACGCACTCGCGCCGCAGAACTACACGTGGAAGATTCCCCTGAAACCAACCAAAGCGGCAACGCCAACAATGATCGAAAATCAGTTGGGAACGCTTGGTTTCACCGTGACTGGCATCGCAATCTACGGTCCGACTGAGGGACCAATGCCGGAGGCGGAGGCATACGGAGATCCGGTAGGCAACGGACTCATGGACTACTGCGGTGGACACACTGGCCCAAGTTCTGAGTACCACTACCACACGATCATTTACACCGATGCCGTCTGCAATTTCGAAACCTCACAACTCGTGGGCTTCGCGATTGATGGGTTTCCGATTTACAACTCGGTGATCTGCCTTGACGCGACCTGCTCGCAGACAACGCTCGCGAAGAGTGGCTACACCAAGACTGGAGATTCGCGGTCCTATGTCTGGAAGGCGTACTCCTTCAGCGGCGGCACCGAACCTGGAACCCTTGATGCGTGCAACGGTCGGATCGAAGCAGACGGAACGTACGCCTACCACCTGACTCCCACACAGTTCCCGTACATCATTGGTTGTCTTGCCGGTACGGCCACAACGCAGACTGGAAATGCCGCTGCGCCGATGCCTCCGATGCAGGGCCAACAAGGTCAACAACGACCGCAGGGGCGGCCCCCGGGTCCTCCCGCACGGTGACTCGCATCAATCAATGAAGAAGGCCCGGGCAGTTGCCCGGGCCTTCTTCATTTCGTTCTCGTTGTTGTTCAGACGGGAGTGTCTGCAAGCAACTTGCCGAGGTGCAGCAGGCTCTGCGTTGTTCCGCCGAGGAACAGTTCCTGCTTCTTGGCCCAGAGGTAGTAACGGTGCAGCGGGTAGTCACGATCGACGCCAACACCACCGTGGAGATGGGTGCACGCACGCACGACACGAGCGCCGCCCTCTGATGCCCAGTACTTGGCTGACGCAGCGTTCTCGCCGGCGGGAAGGCCGTCGTTAAGTCGCATTGCCGCGCCCCATGCAGTGAGCTTGATTGCGTCGGAGTCAATGCGACAGTCGGCAGCGCGCTGAGCGACGGCCTGGAACGTTGCAATCTGACGTTCGAACTGCACACGCTCCTTGACGTAGTCAGACATGATCTCGACAGCCTTGGCGGTAACGCCCGCCATGATGAGCGACTGCGAGGTCTGGCCGTATTCGATCAGACGATCAAGCGCATCGATACCAGCAAGCTTTTCGGCAGCGGCACCGTTGAAGGTCACCTTGGCATCGGGGATGCCGTCGGTTGCGTCCTGACGCTCGACGGTCACGCCGCTCGCCTTTGCATCGACGTAATAGAGACCGTCGGCGGCTGACACGATGAAACCGTCGGCAACTGTGCCGAACGGAACATTGGTCTTGACACCGGTGAGGGTGCCACCAGCAGCGGCGAGATACGGGGTGTGCACATCGCCGACAAGTTCGTGCAACGCCACAGTGACGATGCGCTCACCCGAGGCGAGACCGGCCAAGTGAGCCGGAGCGTATTCGGCAAGGAACGGTGCAGCCATGCCCATGACCGGCATCGCCGGGACCTGAGCAACAGTGCGACCAACCTCTTCGAGAACGATTGCTACTTCAGCGAAACCGAGGCCAGCGCCACCGGCGGCTTCGGGCATGCCGATTCCGACGATGCCGAGGTCGGCAAGTTCACGCCAAAGAGGAAGGTCGATGCCGCCAGCATCTTCGATCTCTTTGAGATGCTCCATGGTGCAACGGTCGGTGAGAACGCGATTAGCGAGACCACGCAGTTCTTCTTGATCTGATGAAAATGAGAAATCCATGTATCTGTTCTTTCTGCTCAGCGCGCCGAGCGGGGGAAGCCAAGACCGAACATGGCGATGAGATCGCGCTGCAGTTCGTTGGTTCCGCCACCGAAGGTGAGGATGATCGTGCCGCGGATACCGGCTTCGAGTTGGCTACGAAGGATGGACTCGGGAGCGTCGGCATCAAGATACGCACGCGGTCCGAGAACCTCCATGAGGAGTTCATAGGAGTCGAGATAGAACTCGGTGCCGAACACCTTGACGCTTGATGCGTCGGCCGGGTGCAGCTTCTCGGTGCTTGCTGACCACGCAACCTTCCAGTTGGCGAGACGCAGGTACTCAAGCTTTGCGTGCACCTTGGCAAGGTTGATCTGCACCCATTCCTGATCGATGACGCGACGGCCGTCGGGAAGGAGGGTGTTCTGAGCCCACTCGCGCACGTTGGCGAGGTGACGCTCAGGCATACCGCTTGAACAAAGTGTGACGCGCTCGTGGTTGAGCTGGTTGGTGATGAGACCCCAACCGCCGTTTTCTTCGCCAACAAGGAACTTGGCCGGAACGCGAACGTCGTCGAAATACGTGGCGTTGATGTCGTGCTCGCCCATGAGGCGCAGCGGCTGAATCGTGATGCCAGGCGTGTCCATCGGAACGATGATCACGGAAATGCCCTTGTGCTTCTTGGCATCAGGATCGGTACGCACCGCAAGCCAGCAGTAGTCAGCGCCGCCGGCGAGTGAGGTCCACATCTTCTGACCATTGATGACGTACTCGTCACCATCGCGCACCGCACGAGTTTGAAGTGCTGCGAGGTCAGTACCGGCGCCCGGCTCGGAGTAACCGATGCAGAAGTGAATGTCGCCGGCGAGGATCGGCGGAAGGAAGAATTCCTTCTGCCAATCAGTGCCGTAGTTCATGATCGTCGGGCCGACGGTGTTGAGCGTGAGCATCGGCACCGGAGCACCTGCACGCATTGACTCGTCGAAGAACACGAACTGATCGATCGGGCCGCGAGCCTGACCGCCGTATTCCTTCGGCCAACCAATGCCGGCCCACCCGTCGGAGCACATCTGCTTCCAGACGTCCTTGGTGGCCTGACCGATGCCATGACTGTGCGAGAGAGCCTCGACGGTCTTGTCATCAAGCAGGTTGTCGTAATAGGTCCGAAGCTCTAGACGAAGGGCTTCTTGTTCTGGTGTGTATCCGATCTCCATGAACCGAAACATAGCCTCAGGCGACGGGCGTCACACAAGCGGAGCGGATGATTACTTTGTGTCGCACGACAGCCTCCAAACTGGAGGAAAGAGAATGGGGACACACGTGAGGATCAAGGTTGTGGGTACTGGGCCATTGGCCGCCCAACTCAGCGCTGCGCTCAGCGGGCGAGGCCATGAAGTCACGGGCTCAGCCCCCTACGAGGCCCTTGTTTTTGCCCCTTGGGACCCAGCCCTCATGATCCCCCGACCCATTGCTGAGCTCACCGATGCCGAGTTCGACCTGGCATGGCAGCAAACGATGGACGCCGCCGTGGCCGCATGCACCGAGGCCCGAACCACCTTCGCCGGCAACGGGGGCGCAATCGTCCTCACCCTTCCGACTACCGCACTTGCCGGCGGTGACCACTATGCCCATTGGGCCGCAGCCGCCGAAGGGGTGCACATCCTCACAAAGTCGATCGCTCGCCAATGGGGTCCCGAGGGCATTGCCGTCAACGCCCTTGCAGTGTCTCCTGAATTGGTTCTCGCCGACGCAGTCATTGCCGGCCCTGTGTCCATTGCGACTCCCGCCGTTCCTGATGCTGACCCCGGTGCAGTCGTCGAGTTCCTGTGTTCAACCGATGCCCGCAACCTTGCTGGGCAACTTCTCACGGTGGATGGTGGATTGTGGATGTGAATCGATCCCTCGAAGGACGCGTCGCGATTGTCACCGGCGCGGGTCAAGGCGTCGGCGAAGGAATCGCACGCAAACTCGCAGCTCTTGGTGCTCATGTCGTGATTGCAGCACGACGTGCCGAAACCGGTGATCCAGTTGCCGACGCGATTCGTTCCGATGGCGGTTCCGCAGAATGCATCGTCACTGATGTCACCACCCGCGAATCAATTGCGGCGTGTATCGATGCCACCGTTTCAACCCATGGGCGACTCGACGTAATGGTGCACAACGCGTTCGCCGGTGGACACGCGAGTCGTCTCGAAGAAACGCCGGCCGACGCGTGGTTCCAGATGTCGCGCACTTCAGCCTGGGCGAGTTTCTGGTGCGCACAACTTTCCTACCCTCACTTGAAAGCGAGCGACCAAGGTCGACTCGTACTCGTGACCTCACCATCGGGTGTTGAGGGCAGCGCAAATATTCCTCTCTATTCCCCAGCCAAAGCCGCACAGCGCGCAATCGCGAAATCACTCGCCCGCGAATGGGGACCAGACGGCATCTGCGTGAACTGCATTGCCCCGGTTGCCGAAACTCCTGCGCTTGCCAGCGCGTTCAGCCAAGTGCCCACGCTTCGTGGGGCCATCGAAGCACGCACGCCGCTCGGGCGAATCGGCGACCCCACTGATGACATCGGAGGCGTCGTGGCATTCCTCGCCGGCCCCGACTCTGGCTACGTCAGCGGCCAGACCATCGTGTGCGATGGCGGTTCGTTCTTGGGGCTCTGAGCCAAGAACTATCGTCAGCGCCATGCTTGAGATCCCCAAAGGAACACTGGTCTACGGCACACAGTTGCCGATTCAGTCACAAAGTTCGCTGTACGCCGCGAAATGGGAAGGCAGCGCAACTCCTGCCGACCTTGTGCGCATTGCGCAGGCCGCTGATCGCAGTGGCTACTTCTACGTCGCGGTCTGCGATCACATCGCGATTCCTGAAGACAAAGCTGCAGCGATGGGTCTTTGGTGGCAAGACTGCCTCACGACACTTGGCTTCCTCGCCTCCGCAACCGAAAACGTTGCACTACTCAGCCACGTCTTCGTCATCGCCTATCGCCACGCGCTCACTGCAGCGAAGAGCTTCGAAACACTCGACCACCTTTCCGGTGGACGCGCGATCGCTGGCATTGGTGCCGGTCACGTTGAAGCGGAATTCGATGCGCTCGGCGTTTCGTTTGCTGATCGTGGATCACTCACCGATTCAACACTCGTTGATTTCGCAGAAGCTCTTTCCAACACTTACGTCGGAAACATGGGTGCACTCCCCCGCCCAGTGCAGTCGCCTCGCCCCCCGATCTGGATCGGTGGCTCCTCAAAGCCGGCAATCCGTCGCGCTGCTGCATACGAAGGCTGGCTGCCACAAGGCCCCGCCACTCGTGAAGGCCTTGATCTGCTGATCGCCACCCGCGAGAAACTCGGCAAAGCCGAAGATCCCATGGCCATTGGCCACGTGGTCATTCCCTACATCTATGTCGGCTCCCCGAAGTCTGAGCGCCGCCAGCCGTGCTACTCGGGTTCGCCTGAACAAATCGCCGAAGCGCTTCTGGCGGAAACCCCGGCCGAGGTGAATCAACTTCAGGTGAAGTTCGATACCGACAGCGCGGCCGAATACGCCGAGCAGGTCGAAGCCTTCGGCACACAGGTGGGCCCGCTTCTCACTCGCTGAACCGGCAGTAACGTGGTCTCCTCACAGATTCCGAGGGGGAAACGTGGCAGTTTCAGAGAAGGACTACCCGGTCAAGGTCGGGACATTCCTATTCACGATGGTCGAGCCTCATGAAGGCTACGAAGTCGCGTACAACCGCTGGTACGAGCATGACCACTTCTATTCGGGATGCCTCATGGGCCCCAACGTGTTCGCCGGAGACCGCTTTGTTGCCACGCGCCGGCTGAAGAAGCTGCGCTCGAAAGCCACCAACGACATGACCCCGGACCCAAAGACGGGTTCCTACCTTGCGGTCTACTGGTGGCAGAAGGGCACGACCGAAGAATGCAACCGCTGGAACGTCGACAACGTCAACATGTTGCATCAGCAAGGACGCATGTTCGCCGAGCGCGACCACATCCACACGCTTCTCTACGACATGCGCTGGAGCGAACAACGCGACCCCAAGGGCTGCACGATTGAACTCGGCCTCGATCACGGCTATCCCGGCATCGTTGTTGTCACCGGCGATCTCAACGAAGGCGTGACCCACGACGAATGGGATGCCTGGTTCCGCAAGAACTGGCTCCAGGAAGCCTTCACCAAGAAGTGGGGCCCTGATCTTGTTGGAAGTGGCACCGTCATTCCGCTTTCTGACGATGCACCCGCCGACGTCGTGCGTCCTGCCGCCGGACCACGCCGGTTCTTGCAGCTTCACTTCCTTGACCATGACGCTGAAAAGGGTTGGGAAAAGGGCTACGCGAAAATCGCGAAGGCAATCAACGAAAGTGGACTCGCCACCCATGTGTGGACGAGCCCGTTCCAACAGACCAACTTTGGTACCGACGACTTCACGGACAAGATCTAAATGACACCTGCACCGCTCACTGGAGCAAAGATTCTGCTGACCGGCGTTACCGGACAGGTTGCCGGGCCCCTCGCCCGCAATCTCGTCGCTGCTGGCAACACCGTGTACGGCACCTCAAGATTCGCTGACGCCGACACCAGAGCAAAGGTTGAGGCCGATGGCGTCATTCCCGTTGCGATCGATCTCGAAACCGGTTCGTTCGATGAGATTCCCGATGGGCTCGATTACGTCATCAATATGGCGGTTGCGAAGTCGAACAACTTCGATCGCGACCTCGCAGCCAATGCAGAAGGTGTTGCTCTTCTGATGGAACGAGTGAAGGGCGTCAAGGCGTTCTTCCATTGCTCTTCCTGTGCCGTGTATGAACCAAATGGCCATGTGAGCCATGTCGAAACTGATGACCTCGGCGACAACCACCGAGCGATGGGGTTCATGACGACCTACTCAATCTCGAAGATCGCTGCGGAATCTGCAGTCAAGTACGCATCGAAGCGCTTCGGCGTTCCCGCCGTTATCGCTCGTCTTGATGTCCCCTACGGCCCCGGACATGGTTGGCCACAGATGATGGTCACGCTTGCGCAAATGGGCATACCCACCACCATCAGTGCCGATGCACCGAACACGCATTGTTTCCTGCATGATCGCGATATTTTCGGCTCACTTCCTTACTTGCTCGAACAGGCCGACGTTCCTCCACCCATTTACAACTGGTGTGCGCCGGAACTTGTGAGCATCGAGGACTGGACTGCCGAACTCACCAACCTCACAGGCGTTGAGATTCCGCTAGTCGTAAGCGAACAGTGCATTCCGCCGAACCCTGTTGATCCATCGAAGCTTCTTGGACTTGGCTGGACGCCCACTGTTGAATGGCGTGAGGGTTTTCGCGAGATGGCCCAGAATTGCTTCCCCGATTTGTTTAAGGGCTGAACATGCTGAGTGACGAGAAGATCCTGATCACCGGTCCTGCCGGCCAGATCGCATTCCCCATGGCTCGCGATCTCGCCAAGGACAACGAGGTGTGGGGCATTGCTCGCTTCGGCGATCCCGCCACGCGCAAGCAGGTCGAAGACGTTGGCGTAAAAACGCTTTCCATCGATCTTGCTGATCCCGACTTCAGCGAACTGCCAACCGACTTCACCTACGTTCTGCACCTTGCAGTTGTGCAGGTTGCGGGTCTCGATTACGACTTCGCTATTCGAGCCAATGCCGAAGGCACTGGACTTCTGCTTCATCACTGCCGTAACGCGAAGGCTGCACTTGTGATGTCGACCCACTCTGTCTACAAGCCGCCCGTCGACGGCGACCCATGGCATGTCTTCAAGGAGACCGACGCATTGGGCGATGTCAATGCCGCCCACGCGCCGAGTTACTCCATGTCGAAGATTTCCCAGGAAGCAGTTGCTCGCACCTGTGCCCGACTGTTTGATCTTCCCGTCACTATCGCTCGCATGAACGCGTCGTACGGCCCCGACGGCACCGGCGGACTTCCCATCATGCAGATGGACGCTCTTCTGGCCGGCAACGCCGTGACCACTCGCTGGGATCCGTGCATGTACATGCCGATCCACACCGACGACATCACCGCACAGACAGAAGCACTGCTCGACGGCGCGTCGGCAACTGAAGCGACCATCGTGAACTGGGCTGGCGACGAGCCTGCAAGCGTTCAGGAATGGTGCGCGTACATCGGCGAACTCGCAGGAATCGACCCCGTTGTGAATTCCGTTCCTGTTGAAGGGACACTCCGGGGCTCGGTCACCGACAACACCAAGCGCGCGGCCCTCACCGGACCATGCAAGGTCAGCTGGCGTGACGGCATCCGCGATGCCTTCGAAAAGCGTCACGGAAACAAGTAGATGAGCGACCTCAGCGGCAAGAACATCGTCATTACCGGAGCTTCTTCGGGAATTGGCGAAGCGCTTGCAATCGAAGCTGCCAACCGGGGCGCCCGGGTTGCGATCGTTGCTCGGCGCGCCGAACGTTTGGCCGATGTGCTTGAACGCTGCCAAACCGCTTCTCCAGATTCGACAATGGTTGTCGCCGATCTTGCTGATCTCGATGCCATCGATGGGCTTGCTTCGCAACTCATTGCGTCACTCGACGGTCGCGTCGATGTCCTGATCAATAACGCCGGCGTCCCCAAGCGCAAGCGCACTGATCAGATGACATCTGAGGATATTGAAGGCGTTATGTCCATCAACTACTTCTCGCCGGTTCGCCTCACACTGGCCATGCTTCCCCACATGCTCGAACGCAATAGCGGCGACATAGTCAACGTGTCGTCGATGGGCGTACACATGGCGGCATTTGGTGTGAGTGCATACTCAGCCAGTAAGGCGGCTCTCGAGTTCTTCACCGAGGGCCTGTACGTCGAACTCGGTAAGACCAATGTGCGTGCCCACTTGTTTGTTCCCGGCACAACCGCCAGTGAGTTTTCTACTGACAAGCCCGGCAACAACGCCCCGTTCCCGAGTGATCCAGCAACAACGGCAACCTCTGAAGAAGTTGCCGTCTCTCTTCTGGCTTCGCTCGATACCGAGACGTTCGTGACGTACACCGGCGAGCGAGAAGCGCAGACTTCGGCAAAACGTAATGCCGATGTGAACGCGTGGCTGGCGAACATGCGCCAAGTCTTTACTGGAATGTAAGAACATCTCGGTTGCCGAACGCGTCGCGCGTCCGACAACCGACAGTTCACATACCTGGGATCTCCCAGCGAGCCGGGAAATCGTCGGCTCGGAATCGGGCGTCGGTGCCACCATCGATGAACAGCACCGAACCACAGAAGAACCCAGCTTCGGGTGAAAGAAGAAATGCCAAGAATGCGGCAACCTCTTCCGGCTTACCTGCACGACCAAGAGCGATCGTGTCTTTGAACATGTCGAGCTGAACCTTGAGGTTCGGATCTGTCGCGCCTTCCTCGATCATTGGCGTGGCGATCATGCCCGGAGCAATTGCGTTGAGGCGGATGCCAGCGCCGGCCCATTCGTCGGTGATGGCCGAGTGACGGACCCAACGGGCCACGGCCAACTTCGTGGCCGCATAGGCCATGATCGAGTCGCCCTTATCGGCTTCAATGCGAGCTGCGGCTTCGTCGCCCGCCAAACACGCTTCGGTGAGACCCAGCGGATATCCCGGTGCGGTCGTGGTGGAGTTTGAGCTGATCGCGACAGCCGAAGGGTTGGTGCCCTTCGCCAGCATCGGGCGAAGGCCTTCCATAATCTCGATCGTGCCGAAGTAGTTCACCGATGCGAGCAGCGATGCCGGGCGACCCGGAAGCCCGGAGATGCCTGCACAGGTGACGAGTCCGTCAAGGACTCCCCCGCATGCCTCACCGACAGCCTTGATTGCCGCCTGACGTTCTTCGGGCTTACTGAGATCGGCTTCGATCTCTGCACCGCGCAGATCGACCCCAATGACGGTGTGGCCGGCGGCTCGAAGTCGTGCAGCCGTCGCAGCACCAATGCCGGAACCGGCACCGGTGATGACGATGGTGCTCATCAGCGCTTGGAGACGGCGTCGACGATGCGGTCGGTATTGGCTTGACCCTCATAGAGCTGACGAAGCAGCCACATACGAAGGAAGTTGGCCAGCGCATAACGCAGGAAGATCGCGGCACCAAAGACCGTGAGGGCAAGGAAGGCGACAGTGAATGCAACCTGCGACGTGACGTCGCGTGGATCATCAAGATTTTTCGACGACACATACACGACGAATGCGCCGATTACGCCGACGAGCATCATGACAAACCCGAGGGCTTGGAACGTCTTGTCGCGGCTGGGATTGCCGGTCTTCAGATTCATATCGGTCACATCGGCTTTGAACTGCTCGATGCGATCACCAGTGGTTTCCATTTTTCTCCGGTCTCACGAGCCCAGGTAGGCAGCGGACAATTCATCTTCAAGCTCAGCGGGAGTACCAACTCGGGTGATAGTCCCGTGGAGCACGATCGCTGCGTATTGGGCAATGCCCAAGACGGTTCGAGCAAACTGCTCGGACACCAGGATCGAAACTCCCTCTTGCGAGACCTGAGCCACGATCTCGTAGAGATTGGCTACGACAAGCGGAGCCAGACCCATCGACAGTTCGTCGAGGAGTAGTACCGATGGATTCACGGACAACGCCCGCGCCATCGACAACATTTGCTGTTCGCCACCGGACATGGTGCCGGCGAGCTGCTTACGCCGTTCTCCCAAACGCGGGAAACGGGCATAGGCGATTTCTTCGACATCAGCGAGCGGAACGCCCGACATGGTCGCCATCCAGAGGTTCTCGCGAACGGTGAGGTTCGGGACCACTCCGCGACCTTCAGGAATAGTGCAGAGGCCAAGACGAGCGAGTTCATCGGCGGGTGCACCGTTGACGACACGACCGGCCAAACGAACCTCGCCGGCAGTGGGTTGCAACAGCCCCGACACCACCTTGAGGATGGTGGACTTTCCAGCACCGTTGGGGCCAAGCAACGCAACAACTGAACCCTGGGGCACAGAAAGGCTGATGCCGTGAAGCACCTCAATCGTGCCGTAGGCAGCGCGAACATCGACGAGTTCGATCAGTGGGGCATCAGCGATTGCGCCATGGTCTTCGTGGTAGTGGGTTTCGCTCATCCGACACTCTCCGGGGAACCAAGGTAGGCATCGATAACAGTCGGATCATTGCGAACATATTCCGCTGTACCGCTCGAAATCATTGTGCCGAAATCGAGAACGTGGATCGTTTCGCATACCTTCATGACAAGCGCCATGTCGTGCTCGACGAGACAAATGCCAAGTCCATCGTTACGAGCAAGATCCTTGAGAAGCTCACCAAATTGTTCGGTCTCTTCTTCAGTCTGGCCTGATGCGGGCTCATCGAGAAGGAGCAGCGTGGGCTGAATCATGAGAGCTCGTGCGAGTTCGACAACACGGGCTTGTCCGGTGGGGATTTCGCCGACTTCGCGATCAGCAACGTCGGCCAGGCCAACGAGTTGGATAATGCGATCGGTCTCAGCGTTGACGTCCATACGCGTCGTGCGGAAACTCCAGCGGTTACGAATTTCACCCGCAACCCGAACATTGTCGCGAACCGACAATGACGTGAAGAGTTCGAGACGCTGGAAGGTACGGGCCAGACCCATGCGTGTGCGCTTATGGGGAGGCTCCTTCGTTACATCTTTACCGTTGAAGACAATCTTGCCGGAGGTAAGCGGTTGAAGCCCGGTGATGGTGTTGAACAATGTGGTCTTACCGGCACCATTCGGGCCGATGAGCCCGGTAACACTTCCGGCTTCGACGGAAATCGAAACATCGTTCAGCGCAACGTTGCCGCCGAACTTCACTTTTACGTCGACAGTTTCAAGCAGAGACACCAGTGGCCCCCTCTCGGACGGTTCCCGCAGAC
>JBIIGP010000244.1:0-3209 GCA_044236415.1 Acidimicrobiales bacterium
TATGCGCTGAAGTGGTGGCCATTAATCATGGCGAGGCGTTTCGGACTTGAAGCGCGTTCATAGGTGTCCAGCGCAACCGCTGTCGAGGCAACTTCATCGTTGGTGGCGACAACCATGAGGAGTGCTGTTCCATTGAGTGAAGGCGAGCAGGCTCCGGGATCAAATGGTGGTGTGGTCGTCATGACCATGGTCACGGTGTTGTTCCAGCCATTTTGAGGACCGTTGGCGAGGAACCACTCTGAGGATTCTGGGTGGGGCAGAACTGCTGCTTCTATTCCTGAATCGAGAACAACCGCCATTGGTCCGATTTCACGGAGGCCGACGTCTAGGGAAGCGTTATCAAATGCAACCCGCATCGCGATGAAGCGTTGCTCGGCGTGTGCGGGATTCGCAATGAGGTCTCCCATACCGGCGAACGGAGCATTCGCGATGACGGCTTTGATCTCGGGATGAAGAGCACCGAGAACAATCGCTTCTCCACCGCTGAAACTTGAGCCCCAGAGTGCGATGCGGTCGGGGTGAACTTCAGGACGAGAGCGAAGTTGATCGACGACTTCCCACATGTCGTGGGTCTGCACCCAAGGATTCACCACATTGCGCGGCTCTCCTGAAGACTCGCCAAGTCCGCGATGGTCATACAGGTACACGGCATATCCAGCCGAGGCGAATTGCTCAGCAAACCAAGGCAGACCCATTGCGCGTGTTGCGGAGAACCCGTGACTCATGATGACGGTGGGGGCAGATCGCGAATCTGAATCTGGAAGATAGAGGTCGCCCGCAAGAACGGTGCCATCGTCCAAAGTGAGTGGAAGTGGTCGGGGAGCAGGAGTCATAGATGCGATGCTAGGAAGGAACGAGGCACCGTGCCGCCATTGTGGCGAAACAATGCTGGGGGAGTGAGGCATCACCGTGGGTCATCCATTTCGCGATGTGGCGATCGTGGGCGTGCACAACACCAAGCAAGCCCGTGTGCTTGAAGGTCACGATTCGCAATCCATAGCGCTTGAAGCTGCGCTCGGGGCCATCGCCGACGCAGGTTTTGAACCCAGAGACATTGACGGCGTCGTTGGCGGTATCGCTAGCAATTTCCTATTTCAGAGTCGCATCGGGCCAGCCTGGCGTTCGATGTCACCACTCGGAATTCCCGCCGTCATCGAAGGAGCAATGGCGATTGCGTGCGGGCTTGCCAACAACGTCTTGATTGCAACTGGTGAGGCAGGGAGTTACAGGCAGCACGCGTCAACTGCTCCGTGGACACGCCCAACGAATGAATTCGTTGCCGCATATGGCATGTTCACGGCGGCAGAGTTCGCGCTCATGGCCCGACGGCACATGCACATGTACGGAACAACGCCTGAATCAATGGCGCATGTTGCGGCGACGATTCGCAATAACGGCCACGTAAACCCTGACGCAGTCTACTTCGGGCGTGGGCCATTTACGGCTGCAGATGTGCTTGAAAGCCGAATGGTGGCTGACCCATTTCATCTTCTTGATTGCGCAATGACCTCTGAGGGCGGCACCGCACTTGTTCTCACCCGGGCTGACCGAACTGAGGACACAGCAAAGATGCCTGTCTTCCTTCTCGGTGGTGGTACTGATCACTTTGGGCCGTCGTATCAACACCCTCCAGTCTGGGATCTCGGTGGAGTCCGTCGGCCAGATCTCGTCGCAGGTCACGTTGGACGTCGGGCCGCCGAAGAAGCCTTCGCCGCAGCTGGTCTGGGCCCATCAGATGTCGACGTCTGTGAGTTCTACGACCCGTTCTCTTTTGAGCTGATCCGCCAATTTGAAGCGTTTGGCTTCTGTGCCGAGGGTGAGGGCGGCGACTACGTCATGTCTGGGGTCATCGAGCCTGGAGGCCGTCATCCCATTACGACTGATGGTGGAACGATGTCGTTCAGTCACGGCGGCGCATCAGTGCAATTATTTCAGCGAGTGATCCGAGGTGTTCAGCAGTTACGCGGCGAATGCATCTCTTCGCAGGTTCACGGTGCTGAGGTGGCTATGTGCACCGGAGGCGGTTCGGGCGCACTTTTCACAGACGTACTTCTTCTTGGAAAGGAGCGGCCATGAGTCTGCTGGTACCTCAGTCAGGAGATATCCCTCTTCCTCAACCCGGTCCTCTTTCTGAACCGTATTGGCAAGCCTGTCGAGAGGGTGTCTTGCGTTTCCAACGTTGCCTCGATTGTCGCGCTGCCACCCACACGCCGGCGCTGCTGTGCGCCGAGTGTGCATCGAGGTCTCTTGAGTGGGTCGAGAGTTCTGGCCAAGGCGAGATCTACAGCTGGACTCGCGTATGGCGTCCTGTGACGCCGGCCTTTGTTACCCCCTATGTGCCGATCATTGTCGCAATGGACGAGGGTTGGTTCATCCTCTCGAACCTTGTCGGCTGTGAAGACGACGCAGTTGCCATCGGCCAGCGAGTGGGGGTGGTCTTCCACCACAGCGGCGGGAGCGACGACATCTTCCTGCCGTACTTCCAGTTGGTGCCGTAGCGGACAGGCCCGGTCCACGGATACAACACCAGTGGAAATCACCGTTCCATTCGATGTTTTGCCGGGCCATCAGGGCCAGACCTTCCAACGCGCCTAGTTTCAACCCCCGTGGCCGACCAAGAAGACCTGAACGACCAAGACGATCTCGAAGCGCAGTTGCAGACAGTCCGCTTGGGCCTGACCCGATTGCAACGGCTGCTGTCGAGCCGAAGGGTCCACGCCGGCATGGCTGGAGCTGCTCGCGTTGTTCTTCCGCAGCAGGCCATGAATGTCTTACGTGCATTGGGCGATCGCGATCCGTTGCCGGTCGGAGATTTAGCTCGGGCAGCGCGAATGGACACCGGCGCAGTGAGCCGTCAGATTCGAGTGCTTGAAGAAGAGGGACTTGTTGAACGTCGCTCAAGCCCTCAGCACGGCAGCATCGTGCTTGTTGTTGCTACTGAAGAGGGTAGGGCGATGGCGCATCGATTCGAACGAGTCCGAAGTGCGCAGCTTTCGCGAGCCCTTATCGAATGGACCCCCGAAGAGCGCGCTCAACTCGGTGCGTTGATGTTGAGGCTGGTCGACGACCTTCAAGCAACGCCATACCTGCAGACAGACGGCGACTAATCGTAAATCTGCTCAGTCCGGGATGACGACAGCGCGACCGCGCAGTTCGCCTCGTTCCATCTTTTCGTACGCCTCCGCGACTCGATCAAGGGGAAAGATGTC
>JBIIGP010000245.1:0-3204 GCA_044236415.1 Acidimicrobiales bacterium
ACGTTCGACGATCTGCCCAACCGTGGCCTCTTCGTTCCGGGCCGGGATACACACCGACACCGTGGTGGCGCCTTTGACTCCGACGAGTTCATCAAGGTCGAACGCGCTGGCGACGTGGGTGCGAGGAGAGGACACCTCTCCATCGTTGGCGAGACGGGCCTCGGGGGCAAGGCCGAGCGAGAACTTTGGCCAATAGGTGCCACATGGCGACCGGTCGCTAGGATTGGCTCCGTTCGATACCCACTTCCGAGGTTTCTGTCATGAGCGTTTCCGTCCGAGTTCCCCCCGTCTTCCGTCCGCTGACATCTGGTCAGTCGACCGTGTCGGTCGAGGGCGCCACGGTTGCGCAGGTCTTGGCCAGCCTCGACGCTGCGTACCCGGGCTTTTCCGAGAAGCTTCTTGCTGACGACGGCAGCCTGGTGCGCTACGTCAACGTGTTTGTCGACGACGACGATGTCCGCTTTATGGAGGGCCTCGACACCGTCGTGCCCGACGGCGTCACCGTTTCGATCATGCAGGCTGTGGCCGGCGGGGCCTGAGCCCCCCAGCCATTTCCCGGTCCTGGCCGGGATTCTTTCCTCCCGGGTTGCGATTCGGGCCTGACGGTGGTTTCCTGTTAGCAGTCTCTAACCGAGAGTGCTAACGCCAGCGCGCGGGTAGTCCGGCAGAGAACCCCCTTGGCCCACTTCCGTTGGGCCGATTCAGCAACCGGAGAGGAATCAACGATGGCCAAGATCATCGAATTCGACGAGACCGCACGACGTGGTCTTGAACGTGGCATGAACCAGCTCGCCGACGCAGTGCGCGTCACCCTCGGCCCGAAGGGTCGCAACGTGGTGCTCGACAAGAAGTGGGGCGCCCCCACCATCACCAATGACGGTGTGTCGATCGCCAAGGAAATCGAACTCGAAGACCCCTACGAGCGCATCGGCGCCGAACTGGTCAAAGAGGTTGCCAAGAAGACCGACAGCGTTGCCGGTGACGGCACCACCACCGCCACTGTTCTTGCGTGGTCGATGGTCGGCGCTGGTCTGCGCAACGTTGCTGCAGGCGCCAACCCGATGTCGCTTAAGAAGGGCATCGAAGCCGCGGTCGCCGCTGCTGTCGAAGGCATCCACGCCGTTGCCGTTGAGGTCGACGACAAGAGCCAGATCGCTCAGGTTGCTGGTATCTCTGCCGCCGATCCGGAAATCGGTTCGATGATCGCCGAAGCCATCGACAAGGTTGGCAAGGACGGCGTTATCACTGTTGAAGAGTCGAACACCTTCGGTATGGAAATGGATCTTGTTGAAGGCATGCGCTTCGACAAGGGCTACATCTCCCCGTACTTCGTGACCGACACCGATCGCATGGAAGCCGTGCTTGAGAACCCGTACATCGTCTTCGTGGGTTCGAAGATCACTGCGGTTCGCGATCTCGTTCCGGTTCTCGAAAAGGTCATGCAGACCTCACGCCCACTCGTGATCATTGCTGAAGACATCGAAGGTGAAGCACTCGCCACGCTTGTCGTCAACAAGATCCGTGGCACGTTCAACTCCGTTGCTGTGAAGGCTCCGGGCTTCGGCGATCGTCGTAAGGCGATGCTGCAGGACATGGCCGTTCTTACCGGTGGCCAGGTCATTACCGAAGACGTCGGCCTCAAGGTCGAAAACGCAACGCTTGATCTTCTTGGTCAGGCGCGCAAGATCGTCATCTCGAAGGACGAAACCACCGTCATTGAAGGCGCTGGCGACGACGCCGACATCAACGCACGCATTGCGCAGATCAAGGCCGAAATCGATCGCACCGATTCCGATTACGACCGCGAGAAGTTGCAGGAACGTCTCGCAAAGCTTTCGGGCGGCGTTGCGGTTCTCAAGGTGGGCGCAGCCACCGAGGTTGAACTCAAGGAAAAGAAGCACCGCATCGAGGACGCGGTCAGCACCACCAAGGCCGCCATTGAAGAAGGCGTCGTTGCTGGCGGCGGCGTCACGCTGCTTCGCATTCAGTCCAAGGTGCTTGAGCTCGCCAAGACCCTCGATACCGACGAAGCAACCGGTGCTCGCATCGTTGCTCACGCACTCGAAGAACCCATCAAGCAGATCGCAACCAACGCTGGCCTTGAAGGTGGCGTAGTTGTGGCCAAGGTGCTTTCGATGAAGGGCGCTTCCGAAGGCCTCAACGCCGCAACTGGCGAGTACGAAGACCTCGTGAAGGCCGGCATCATCGATGCGGCCAAGGTGACTCGTTCGGCGCTGCAAAACGCAGCCTCGATCGCAGCGCTGTTCCTCACGACCGAAGCGGTCATCGCCGACAAGCCCGAGGGCGCTGGCGGCGGCATGCCGGATATGGGCGACTTCTGATCGTCTGACGGTTCACAGTTTGAAAACGGGCGCCCTTCGGGGCGCTCGTTTCGCGTGCGGGTACCGTGTCACCCATGACTCGTCGCCGATCAGAGAGCGTTCTTGCCCGGCGCTTCAGCGACGGCGGAAGTATCGATGAGGGTCGGCGTCCTGAAGAACTCATTGTCGAAGAGCCGCTTGAGATTCGACTCGACGGGACACTGGTTGCCACGACGATGCGCACGCCCGGCCACGACTTCGAGTTGGCCGCTGGTTTGTGTTTTACCGACGGGCTCTTGAACGGCGCGGTAATCGAAACCTGTCGCTATTGCGGAACCGGCAGTGCTGTCGATACCGAATTCAATGTCGTCAGTATCGACACGGGTGGCAAAGCACCCGAACCGACTTCCCGCCTGACGACAACATCGTCATCGTGCGGGATCTGTGGTTCAACACAGATTGATGAACTCACCGCGCGACTCTCGCCGTTGCCCTCGTACGAGCCATGGCCAACTCCTCTCCTACTGCGCGTCATTGATCACGTTCGCAACGATCAGGAACTCTTTGCTCGAACTGGTGGCGTTCATGCGGCGGCCGCGTTCGATCGAGATGGAAACGTTCTGCTTCTTCGAGAAGACATTGGTCGTCACAACGCAGTCGACAAAGTCATTGGAAGTTTGTTGTTGGAATCAAAACTTCCGGCCCGCGATCTTGCGCTCTTTGTGAGCGGTCGCGCGTCGTTCGAAATCGTGCAGAAAGCGTGGGCTGCCGGCTTTGAAGCAATGGTGGCGGTTTCGGCACCATCTGCACTTGCGGTCGAAACGGCTCGTGTCGCCGGAATGACAGTCGCTGGTTTCGTGCGCGATGGTGGTTGCAACGTGTA
>JBIIGP010000246.1:0-3202 GCA_044236415.1 Acidimicrobiales bacterium
GAAGAACCCCCACAAGCTGCCGCTCCTGCAATGAGCATGAAGCACAGTGCAAGTACGCCCAGAAGCGACGTTGATGCACGTGTTGAGTTACGCATTGAATCCCCCGATTCGTGAACGGTCCGCTCAGCCTCCAAACATAGCCAACCATTGCTCCGGAGTCTTGGGCCGGAACACAAAATTTGCATGGCGGGTTTCACCCATTGAGGCGCAAGGTGCTGCCGAATACAAGTGGCCTGGGAACAGGATCGAATCGTCGGGAACCTTCGACAATTTCTGCGTAAGGCTTTCGTACAGTGCGAGCGGATCGCCGCCGGGAAGGTCGGTGCGACCGCATCCTTCAAGAAACAACGTGTCGCCCGAAACCAATGCGCCATCGAGCATGAAGCATTGACTACCCGGGGTATGACCTGGCGTGTGAATGAGCTCAATCGGGATATCGCCAACCATCACGATGTCGCCACTGCGATGCGTCACAAGATCAGCAGCCGTCAGGTTTGTCACTTTGCTGACGTATTCGGCTTCTTCGGTTTGTACGTGAATTGGAACCGACACGATGTCGAGTAGTTCATGTACCCCTTCGATGGAATAGCCCATCATTTCTCCCCCGACATGGTCGGGGTGATAGTGGGTGGCAAGAACGCCCGTGAGTTTCATGTCGTCGGCCGCGAGCACATCGACAATCCCCTGCACGTCGTAGGCCGGATCGATAGCCACGGCCTCGCCCGTCTCGCGATCGCCAATGAGATAAACGAAATTGACCATCTGCCGGGCCAAGGGGTCGTTCGTGGCAATGTCACGCCCTGCAAGCAACTGGCGGAAATAGAGGCGGTCAGCTGTGGCGGCATCGGTCATAACAACAGTCTTGCGGAACGCAGGCGCAACGGCCACACTCCCTCCAACACTTTTGGGGGAGTCGAGATGACCGATACCGACAAAGTCCACGAACCACTGACTGACTTGTTCATGGGGTTCACCCTCGACGTCGAGGATCCCTTCCCCGTCTATGCGCAGCTTCGAGCGGAGAACCCCGTTGCGTGGAACGCCACGCAGGGTTTCTGGGTTGCCAGCCGCCATGCCGAATGCATGGCTGTCTCCACTTCCCCCGACACGTTCTGTTCGGCAAAGGGCATTCTCACCTTCGAAATCGGCGCGGACTACGCCACTCCGCCAACGATGATGCATACCGATCCGCCGGATCACACTCGCTATCGAACATTGGTGCAGCCCGCGTTCGGTCGCAAAGTCGTGCGTACGCTCGAAGATTCCGTGCGCGGAGCCGCCAAGGTTCTCGTCGATAAATTGCCACTCAATGAGCAAATCGAAATCGTTGCGCCACTTGCAGTTCCACTTCCCGTTCAGGTGATCGCACAGCTTCTCGGACTTCCCGAAAGCGAATGGGACAAAGTCTGGGATTGGTCGGAAGCTTCTATTCCTGGCACCGAAATCTTCAATGATCCGGAACGTAAAGCGCGCCTTAGTACCGAGATGATGGCCGAACTCATGCGTCTCGTTTCAACCTCTCGCACTGAACCTCGCGATGACGTCATTTCGATGTTGTCAAGCGTTGAGATCGATGGCGATCGCCTCACCGATGATGAAATCGCAATGTTCCTCAATCAGATTCTTGTTGCCGGAAACGAAACCACGCGCAACACGATCAGTGGCGGTCTCGTTGCACTGGCCGAGAACCCTGATCAATGGGCGCGACTTGTTGCTGATCGTTCACTCATCCCAAGTGCGGTCGAGGAAATTCTTCGCTGGACAACTGCGGTCATTTATTTCATGCGCACCGCAACCGTCGACACCGTCCTTGGCGGAAAGCAGATCAGCGCTGGCGATCCGATCGTCATGGTCTACGCGTCGGCCAACCGCGACGAAGCCGAGTTTGGCCCCACCGCCGACCAGTTCGATGTTGGTCGTTCGCCAAACCATCAGATTGCGTTCGGTTTCGGTGCGCACTTCTGTCTTGGCGCTGCGCTCGCTCGACTTGAGGTTGCCGCCGTACTTGATCACTTACTTGATCGCGGCGTCACACGACTCGAACTTCTGTCACCCGCGGGCATGTCGGCCAGCAACGTAATCGCCGGCGTCAACCGCGCCGAAGTAATCCTTCACACGAATTAGAACGCCGAGGGTCCGATGTACTGAATAACGATTGCGTCATCCAGTTCTGAGTGCGGCTCCCAGAGGACAATCCACTCGTCAGATCCCGACTGAACGACGACGCCCCACAAGCCGATCTGGAATCGGTGGCGGCGCAGGTGCCGTTGGTTTGCGTCGTGCTCAAGATCGTCGAGCAAAGCGTTCACGCGTTCGAACAAACGCCGACGGGAACCATCGGCGGCTAGTTCATCGAGCGCACGATCCGCAGCGGGACCAAACCAGAGTTCAGGCATCGTTGGTCTGACCACGGCGGGTGCGCTTCACGAGACGACTCGGATCTGCCCTGTTGGACAAAATCTCGTCGACTAGTTCGTCATTCGCGAGGAGCTTGAGTTCAAGCTCACTGAGCACCACTGCCGGGGTGAACACCAATGTGCCATCGGCTTCTTCGCTGACCAGATAGCGCGTGTGTTCTTGTCGGCCGATTCGGCCGAGGCTCACACGCCTCCGTTCATCGAGTTCCACGAGTTGTTCAGGCACAGCGCAACTCTACCAGAATTACCCAAATGGGGCAGTTGGGTAATTCGGACTATTTCGAGGACTGAGCGTCGCGCCAGGCCTGTTCGGCTCGGCGGGTGACCTCTCGCAGTGGCAGACCCAGTGCCCGTGCTGCTTGAGCGGCATCGTCGTGTTCGGCCTTCACTCGACCAGCCGTGACCTTCACCTTCACCGGCTGACCATCGACATCGACCGTGTCGAACGCGCGAGATTGCGGCCAACGCTCAAGTTGCGTGCCTCGAACACCCATCGTGCCGGTTTCGCGAACGAGTACCTCGCGCACTGCTGCAGCCTTCGCCGGATCAGCCAGCGCGCTCACGATGTGAGCGGGTCGGCCCTTCTTCATGATGATCGGTGTGAGCCAGGCGTCGTGAGCGCCCGCATCGAGCAACGCATCAATGGCATAGGCCAACGTTTCGCCGGTGACATCGTCGACGTTTGCCTCGAGCAGCACAACCGGCTGACCCTCGACCGACGGCGAATCAGAACGCGAACCGATCACGACACGCGTGAGATTTGGTCGATCGCCAAGGTCGGCTGT
>JBIIGP010000247.1:0-3189 GCA_044236415.1 Acidimicrobiales bacterium
AGCGAGAGCAAGTTCGAGTGCGTCATGAATCTGGTCGGCGCTAGCGCTTTGATTGGAGAGGGCGACGTTGTCTTTCACTGAAGAACTAAACATGAATGGGTTCTGAGGAACGGAGGTGATGCTCCGAAGCCATTCATGCGGATCAATGTCGGTGAGCCGTTTGTTGTCGATTGTGATCTGACCGTGAGTGGGCGATAGGCGTCCCTGAAGTAGGCCAAGAAGGGTGCTCTTTCCGATTCCACTGGGCCCGATTAGTACGACGCTTTCCCCGGCGGTGATCGTGAAGGAAACACTGTCGAGAATGAGTTGATCGCTTCCTGGGTGGAGGAAAGAGACGTTTTCAAATCGAATGCTCGGCGGGTGAGCAGGTGGGGCGGATGAGACCGTTGAGCGTGATGTTGGCGGCAGTTCCGGCGCAGTGAGGTCAGGAAGTTGCTCAAGAGCGGCATTCCCTGCTTGACCAGCGTGATACTCAATGGCCAGATTGCGGAGAGGAGCGAAGAACTCGGGTGTGAGCATCAGCACCGTAAGGGCTGCGCCGAATCCCATGTTTCCTTCTACTAATCGGAAACTGACTTGAACAGCTACTAGCGCCGTTGCCGCAGTGGCGGCCCACTCAATGACCAGAGAGGTCTGGAATGCAGTGCGAAGCACGCTCATGGTCGTGCGTCCGAATCGATCGCTGACATCTTCGATCGCAGTAACGCTCTCGCTCGCCCGCCCGAAGACTTTGAGTGTGGGGATGCCTCGAACCATGTCGAGATAGAACGATCGCAGCCAACCGAGTTCGCGGAATCGTTGTTCGGAAAGCTCCCGGGTCCGGGAACCGATGACTGCGAGCAACAGAATCAGCATTGGCCCAGCGAAGATCAAGATCAACAAGGTCCATGGATCAAGAAGCCCAATTGTGAGAAAGACGACAATTGGTAGAACCGCAGCTACGGAACGCGCAGGCAGAAATTTCGCAACATAGTCATCGAGCGAATCAACCCCTGGCCCCAAGAGCGTGCTGTCGATCCCGGTTGATGTCAGCTCATCTCGGTTCGCACTCCAGCGTGAAGTAAGAGCGGCTCGAACCCCGGATCGGAGTTGGCTACTTGATGTCGCAAGAACCTGAGAACTTACGAAGCTGAAGCCAATACGCAATGCGAGAAACCCTGCGAGTGCGACAAGCGCCGGAGCGTACGGCTGACCTTGAACGAAATTTGAAATTGCCTGCGCGAGCGAAATGGTCCAAGCCACGAGTGCAATGGAACCAAGGATGCTCAGCACAATGCCGATGGAGTAGAGGCGCCGAGCGCTAGGAACGATCGACAAGAGTTCCATGGAGCCCATGGCTTGTGACGGTACCGCGTTGGTGGGGGTAGGACTCAGTAGCTCTCGTCGTCGAGCTCGACCTTGCCTCGAAAGAAGAAATAGACGCCAGCGGTGTAGAGGAGAACGAAAGGCAAACCCATCAGGGCGATCACGAACATCACCATGAGCGTTTCGTTCGCAGCCGAGGCATTTTGGACGGTGAGATCGTACGCGCTGTTCGTCGTGGAGCGCAGCATGACGGGATACATCCCGGAAGCGATAGCTCCGAGGAGTAGAGCGATCATCGTTGCCGAAGCAAGGAAGGCGCTGAGGTAGGCGCCGCGTCGGAGGAAGAGCCAAGAAGCAGCAATTGAAGCGAAAGCCAAGACGGGGAATACGGCGGTCCACGGTCGATCTTTGAAGTTCTGAGTGAACTGTTCGTCTCGCAAAAGTGTCCACACGATGAGTGCCGTCATAAGGACAAAGAACGTTATGAGCAACTTGGGAATGAGTGACTTGATCTTCTCGAGTAGCTCGCCATCGGTTTTCTGTGTGAGGAAGATCGCGCCATGAAGTGAGAACATCGACACGGAAACAAGCGCGAGGGCGAGCGAGTAGGGGTTCAATAGATCGAGGAGATTGACGCTCATGTTCCCCTGTTGGTCGAGCGCCACTCCAAGAATGACGTTGCCCAGGGCGACGCCCAGAAGGATTGTGATTCCGTAGGAAGAGATTGTGAAGGTCCAGTCCCAGAGCGAACGCCACCAGGCTTCGGGCCGCTTTGACCGGAATTCAATGGCGACGGTTCGCAAGATGAGAACCATGAGGACGAGCATCATCGCCAGATAGAAACCGCTGAAAAGCGAGGCGTAGACGACAGGGAATGCAGCAAACAAGGCGCCGCCTCCGAGGACGAGCCAGACCTCATTGCCATCCCAGACGGGGCCGATTGCATTCAGGAGGATGCGACGATCGTGATCAGTGCGAGCAACGATTGGGGAGAGCATGCCGACGCCAAGGTCGAAACCGTCGAGGATGGCGTAGCCGCTGATGATGAAGATGTACAGCACGAACCATGTCGTTTGAAGCCACATGGTCACTTACCTCCGCTCGAAACGCGTGAACGTCGCCGAAAGATCTCACCGAATGAGTCGGGGAGCGATTCGGTTTCTTCCGAATCCTGTGGTGGGGGAGGTCCCTCTTTGATGCGTCGATCAAGGAGACGAAGGAAGACGACAAATACCACGATGTAAAGAACGACAAACATCGCGATCGAAAAGACGACCTGCGCAAACGTGACGTTTGGCGAATACGCGTCTTCGGTTCGTAGAACTTGCCAAACGATCCATGGTTGTCGACTGAACTCTGCGGTCCACCAGCCTGCAATTGTCGCGATCTCGGTGAGTGCGACCGTGGAAACTAATACCCAGAGCAACCAGCGCTGATTCCAGATCTTTCGTTTCCAGATCCAGAACCCGCATGCGGTCAGGCCGATAGCGACAAACAGCATCCCGAGGTTGATCATCACGTGGTACACCTGAAAAACCAGGCTGACATTGGGCCAATCGTCGCGAGGGGTGGCCTCAAGCCCGGTAACGGGGGCATCAAAGTTCTTCGTGGTGAGCAAACTGAGCAGACATGGGATGTGGAGACCTGTCGTCTTTTCCTCATCCGGATTTGTCCAGCCAAGCAAAAACATTGGAGCGCAGGATTCGGTTTGGTAGAGACCTTCCATGGCCGCCAATTTCGCGGGCTGGTCTCTAGCGACCTGTGTGGCTTGGTTGGCGCCGAATACAGCCACCTGCAGCAGTGCGACCACTGCGAAGACCGGCAATGCAACTCGAATCATCGTCTTCGCAAGTTCAACGTGCCGTTTCTTCAGCAGGTAGTAGG
>JBIIGP010000248.1:0-3188 GCA_044236415.1 Acidimicrobiales bacterium
TCACGCCGACACCGCTTTGTCGAGACAGGTTCATAAAGGACGAAACGAAATTGCCTGACTGGCTCGCGATTCCAATACGACCCGCTGGCGGGTACGGCGCAACAATTTGAGCGCACAGGTGGGAGGGCGTCGATACCAGGCCTTGTCCGTTTGGTCCGACAACCAGGAGGTCGAGTTCGTTCGCGAGTTCCACGAGTTCGGCCTGCAGTTTCAGGCCGTCTTCCCCTGACTCGCCATATCCAGCCGATGCGATAAAGACGGCACGAATACCTTTCGCCGCAGCCTGTCGCAAAAGCTCGGGGTTCGATGCTGCAGGAGTGCAAACGAACACGAGGTCAGCGACACCTTCGGGTACCTCGGTGAGATCCGCCAGCGTCGGCCTCCCCAGCACTTCGGATCGTTCACGGTTTGTGGCGAAGACTTCGCCGGCATATCCGCAAGTAAGGATGTTGTGTAACGCCACGAATCCAAACTTGCCCGGATGTGTTGACGCTCCAGCGACGACGATTGCCCTCGGATCGAACAGGGCCTTGAAATGATCGGTGGAAATCACGAAGCCGCAACCTCTGAGGACATCTCGACAAGAGCGTCGAGAGCAACTGGCAAGCCATCAACGATCATTACCGGGTTGAGATCGATCGAGACCAGCCCGTCTATTGCCGAAGCGGCAGAAGACAACGCGCAGAGCAGATCCGCGAGTGCGTCGATATCTACTGCTGGCTCGCCACGGAATGGTCCGAATAACGACTGGCTTCGCAACGACTGCAACATGTCGATTGCATCATGACGTCTCAGCGGAGCGAGCCGCACAGTTACGTCTGCAATCGCTTCTGCCAGGACTCCCCCGAGTCCGAACACGACAGTGGGTCCGAACACAGGATCGACAGCGATTCCCGCGATGAACTCGCGCAGGCCTGAGGCCATCGGGGCGATGAGTACTCCGATCGCGTTGTCCTCAGGGCGCGCAGCATCGAGCAACTCTTGGCACGACCGGCTGATCGCATCGGAGCCAACGACACCTAAGTGAACGAGCCCCCGCTCAGATTTGTGAGCGATGTTCGACCCACAAAGTTTCAGAGCCATTGGCGCAGCGAAATCCTCAGCAAAGAGGATCGCTTCTGCGGGGCTAACGACGAGAGCTTCCGGAAGGAATTTCACTCCGTAACTCGAAAGCAGAGCCTTCGAATCAGCTTCAGAAAGTGTTGCCGTCATGATTCGAGAGCGGCCCGGAAGAACAGACGAAGGTGTTGAAGCCGCTGCTCGAGTGCATCAAGAGCCAGTGGGTCTCGATCAAGTAAGCCCTCGATGAAGGGAAGGTCGCTGAAGTAACTGAGGAGCGCGCCGTATCCAGTGAGCATGAGTTGTTCGGCATCGAATCTCCGAAAGGTTCCCGCTTCCATTTCGACAGTGAAGTAGTCGACCGCCTTTTCGAAAAGCGGGCGCAGTGCTACGCCGAGATCGACACCGAGCCTGCGGCCACCGTCGAGGGCTTCGCGACGGACGATTCTCACAAACTGCGAGTTCTCCATAAAGAACGTGAAGCCAGCGGTGAGGACGAGATCAACCTTCTCCCAGCCTTGAACAGGAGAGTCGGTCGCTGCGTCTACTTGAAGAATCCAACCCGCAAGAGCCCGATCAAAGACTTCCTTGTAGATGGCCTCCTTCGAGGGGAAATGATGAAGGACACTTGATCGGCGGATGCCAACAGCACCAGCAATGTCATTCAAAGAGGTTCCATCAAAGCCATTTTCAGCGAAGCAAAGCTCAGCCTCAATGAGGATTACCTCACGTGTTGGTGTCGCACCCTCCCCTACGGCCATCAAGTGAGGCTAGCGGCGGACTGTTGGGCAGGCAGGTGACTCCGATTACCTTCTTGGCCATGGAGATCCTCTCGGCCCTTTTCATCGAAGGCATCGACACTCGTCAGGTCGATGGTCCTTCCACCCGCATCGACATCACAGGCATTCAGTTCTCGGCAGCTGCTCCGCATGCTGTCCCGGTATCGCTTGAACCACATTTATGCGTGATCGTTCACTGCCCGCCTGGATCGCGAGATTCTGGAGCCCTCGAGGTGGTCTATCTCCGAGGTGAGGAACAGATCGCTCGAAATGTGCAACCTCTTCAGGTCGAACCCGGCAAGTTCAACTATCGACTTGTCCGAGCGGAACTGATGTTTGAAGAGTACGGAACAATCGAAGCTCATTGCCGTGTCGATCTCGGTCCGGTGACGATCGTTCCGTTCACACTTTTGCCTCCAGTCTCATAATGCAAAGCGCAGGGGCGCTCTCGACCCATCCGATCGCCTCGCATGCAACTGGCGATGTCATCGCCGACATCCTTGATCTCGGAAGGCCATCGCCCGATCTAGCCATCGTGTTCGCAACATCGGCATTCAGCGGAGCCTCCGAAGACATCCTTCGCGCTATCGACGTACTTCTCACTCCGAAGAAACTTCTCTTCGTGTCCTCCTCAGGCGTCATCGGAGCGGGCTCAGAGGTGGACGGGAATGCCGCTCTGAGTCTCTGGTCGTACTGGTCAGAAACACTTGAGGATGACGTCGCGTTCGTTGGGCTCGATGAAGGACTCGCTGGCGTCGACTACCTGTCGACACGTCAACTCGCCACGGCACAAACCGTGATCGTTCTCGCAGATCCGTCGGTGCCGATGGTGACGCAAACAATCGATTCGCTCTGCGAACTCCGAACCAACAAAGTCATCTCCGGCGGTCTCCTGTCCGGGTCCAACGGAACCCCTGCGATCCGGGATTCCACAGGCCGCTCCTACAGTTGCGTCGCCGTTGCATTCCAATCGACTGTCGCCGAAGCAATGCTCTCGCACGGTTCAGCACCGCTAGCAGGCCCGATGACGATTACGAGTTCAACGGGCGCAATGGTGTGCGAACTCGATGGGGCCCCCGCTTTGGACGTGGCCTACGAAGTTCTTCACCAAGCCGATCTCGAAGATCGTGGTTCTGCGGCACAGAATCTTGCCCTCGCGGTACTCGACCCTGAAACGGTGATGATCATCGACGTTCACGAAGTGTTGGGGGCAGACCGTGAGACTGGTGCGCTCGCGGTCGCAGCGTCTCTCCCTCAAGGAACAATCGTTGCGTTTCATCGAAAAGATTCGCCCGGCTCAATCTCTGGCCTCAACGACGCATTCGTTGGCAGCCGCTCATCGGGAGCCCT
>JBIIGP010000249.1:0-3183 GCA_044236415.1 Acidimicrobiales bacterium
CTCGACACCGAACTTCGACGAGCGAACGAGCGCGATCTCGTTGCGACCTACCACGAGGCAATCACGAAACACGGCGTCGACATAACCGTCGAACAATGCTTCAACGATTACAGACTCGGCACCCCGCAAGGTCCGCTTGTCACTGTCCTCGGTGCGGTCTACGCGACTGCAACACCGTCAGATGCATCAAACGCCATGTTTTCATCAATGATCACGCGTTCGTGTGCAGCGATTCGCGATCTTGATCCGCGCTCGTTGCTTTAACGAACTACCAGCCAAGTTCTTTCGAGATCTTTATCCCGAGTTGACGTGCAGCTGCTCTTCAGAGAGCGGAACGCCCCGAACGCAATGAAGGGCGGCCCATGGGCCGCCCTTCATTCAGGTTCGTGCGGCTGAATGAATCAAGCCTGCAAGAAGTTGATACCCGTCGGAGCAACCTGGAATACCTCGGAAGCGAAACGGCCCCCGAGCTTGGTGGCGTCCCACTTCTTGTTGTTGTTGTCGATGGTGATGCGCTCGCGCCATCCCTGCATCCAGATGATCTTGTCGTAAAGCGCTCGGATGACCTGACCATTGACATAGGCGGCCTGATCGCTCGCGAGCCACGCCACGAGAGGAGACGAGTTGCCCGGATCCATCGGGTGGAAGTCATCGTCGGCAATGTCGTCGGGCTCAAACGCTTCGCCAGCACCAGGCATGGTGGCGGTGATGCGAGTGAGACCGGCTGGGCCGATGCAGTTCACCGTGGTGCCGATGGCAGCGAGTTCCTGCGCAAGAGTGAGAGTGAGACCAGCAATTGCAGCCTTGGCCGTGGCGTAGTTGGTCTGACCAAAGTTGCCACCAAGACCAGCACCTGATGTGGTGTTGATGATTCGACCAGCGCGCGGGGTGCCCGCCTTTGACTGATCGCGGAAGTACTTCGCTGCGAAGTGGCTAAGTGACCACGTTCCGCGAACGTGGACGGCCATGACGGCGTCCCAGTCTTCAACCGGCATGTTCCAGATGGCTGCGTCGCGCACGATGCCCGCGTTGTTCACGACGATGTCGAGTCCACCGAAGGTGTCGATGGCCTGCTTGACCATGTCGCCACATGCTTCGTGATCGGTGACGTTGCCGTAGTTCGGCACCGCGACTCCGCCGCGAGCTTCAATCAGGGCCACGGTTTCGTCGGCGGCGCGGCCTGCGCCTTCACCGGTGACGCTGCCGCCGAGGTCGTTCACAACAACCTTGGCGCCGTGCTTCGCGAGTTCCATGGCGTGACCACGGCCAATGCCGTGTCCCGAGCCAGTGACGATGGCGATCTTGCCGTCGAGCATGCCCATTGAAAGCGTTCCTTCGTGTTCGATCGAATCATCACCCGACTAGGTGATGAAGCCCCACCAGCAATGGACCTTGTCCAGAGGCGGGAGCCCTGTTTTTCTAGCAGGGCAAGCCCTCATGACCCGAATGCCCCCAGGATCAACCTCTACGAAATAGGCGATGCCATGCGATCAGGAGTGCTATCGATGGTTTCCGTCAGGCGTCCGAGTGCCCCAGCCAGATCGGACCTCGCGGCCCCAGAGAGACCAAGGGAGTCTTCCCACCCGTGAAGGTCGGCGTTCACCTGCTTGGCGAGATCGATGCCCGCCGGCGTTGCTTCGACCACCACTCGACGACGATCACCAGGATCGGGCAAGCGCCGGATGAGGCCGGCGCCCTCAAGGCGATCGAGAGTCAGCGACATGCCCCCGGTGGTGCGACCGAGCACCTCACAAATCGCGGTTGGGGCGCTTCGATGATTGGGGGATCGGCGAACAACACCGAGCACGAGATAGTCAGCGACAGAAATTCCCGAGGATCCGACGATCTCGTTCAACACCCGATCGACCGCAACGTTGAGACGCACCACGTGGCCGAGAAGCCCGTCGGTTCCGGGAAGTTGCTCAGCCACTAGGGCGTCACACCAAAGCGATCGAGCCCATAGGCCTTCACCGCGTTCGATCGCAATACCATGCGGCACTCTTGCGCGTTCATACCCGCAGCAGTGAACAACTCGTGTGCGATCTTTCGTGAATGAGGGAACGTGCCGTCGGAGTGCGGGTAGTCGGTCTCCCACAAGATGTGATCTGTTCCAACAGCATCGCGATTGATTAATCCGTGGAGATCGTCGAACACGCATCCATAGACTCGACCCTTGACCTGTTCGCTGGGCAGAGTCTTTACGTTGTCGACATCACCACGTCCGTCGCGCCACACCGCGTCCATGCGTTCCAATTGGAACGGCATCCAGCCCACTTGGCTTTCTGCGTAAGCAATTGTGATGTCGGGGAACCGTTCAAGAGAACCCGAAAACACCCAATCACACAATGAACCTTGAGCGTTTTGCGCGTACATGGACATTGACGTTGCCAATGGCGCATCGTCAGATGTCGTCGGCATCGAAGATGACGAACCGATGTGCATTGACACACTGGTGTCTGTCTCTTGGCATGCCTCCCACAAGACATCCCATGCGCCGGTGTAGAGCGAAGGCTGTCCGAGTTTCGCAACATTCTCACTGAACGCAATTGCGTAGCTGCCTTTTGCAGCACAGCGACGAACTTCTTCTGCTGCAAGCGCTGGATCCCAAAGCGGAACAAGCGTGAGCGGAATCAATCGACCCTTGCCAGCACCGGCGCACCAGTCGTCAATCATCCAATCGTTGTAGATACGTAAACAGGCGAGAGCGAGTTCTTTATCGGAGCGCTCGAGAAAACCCTGACCGGCAAAGCGCGGGAAGATGTTTGGGTAGTTGATGGCGGCATCGACATGATTGAGATCCATGTCGGCAAGCCGCGCAGTTTGATCCCAGGTTCCATTGCGAAAATCTTCGTAGACCGCAGGAATGTTGCGCTGCTCATCACGTGGCACGCCAGCGGGAGCATGCAGCAGTCCGGTAGGCGTGACGAGATCGTCGAACAACCAAACATCGCACCATTGACCGTCTTCGGCATTGCGCTCGAAGCCGTAGTGGCCGCCCTTGAACGAAAGCTTGACCTTCTCGCGCACGGTACGAGGGCCGCGTTCCCGCAGCGAGGCCGGCAGTTGCTCTTGCCAAAGTTCCTTGGGCTCCATGACGTGGTCATCGACCGAAATCATGTTCGGAAGATCTTGTTCGGCCGGCGTCACATCGGCATTGGTGACGGCCTTCTGAGTCGGTGTCAT
>JBIIGP010000250.1:0-3181 GCA_044236415.1 Acidimicrobiales bacterium
CAATGCGCAACCTTTATATTGGTGGGTATGACAACAGTCGGCCTCGTCCTCTACCCACAATTCACGGCGTTGGACATTGTTGGTCCATTCCAGACGCTGGTCGACGTTCCCGGCCTCGATGTATTCTTTGTCGCTGCGGCCAAAGGCCCGGTGGTTGACCACACCGGAAGGTTGAGGATTGAAGCAACGCACTCGTTCGATGAGATTGATGCACTCGATGTCATCGTCGTGCCGGGGGGCCTTGCTGATCGAGACATTGATAGGTCGAATGCAGTGGTTCAGTTCGTTGAAAAGATTCATCCGACGACCACGTGGACAACAAGCGTTTGCACCGGTTCGATCTACCTAGCACATGCCGGACTCCTCGAAGGGCTTACCGCAACGACGCACTGGGCGTCTTACGACAGGCTCGAAGCACTCGGTGCAACGCCAACCGAGCAGCGAGTAATCACGCAGGGCAAGATCATCACCGCCGCTGGAGTTTCATCGGGTATTGATATGGGCCTCGTCTTGGTTGCAGCGTTGCACGGTGACGACATGGCCAAGATGATTCAGCTGGCAATTGAGTATGACCCTCAGCCGCCGTTTGACTCAGGTGCGCCGTCAAAGGTCAGTCCGGAGATGAAGGAATTGGTAGAGACGATATTTAGTAGTCCCGACAGGTAGGGCTCGCTCAGAACTCTGGAATTCTGTGAGACTCACCGATTTATTCGCGACTTTCTACCTTCAGCGGTTTGCGCTCGTTCCCTGTACATTCGCTGTTATTCAAAAATACGTGGAGTGACTGACGTGCGTCATCTCGTCTTTAAAGGGCCTTGTGAATTGGAGTGGCAGGAAACAGCCGACCCACGGTTGAGTGGGCCGAGAGACGCTCTCGTTCGACCAATTGCGGTTGCGCGCTGCGATCTTGATCCGGCGATCGCCCTCGGTCTCTATCCCATGAAACCTTCGTTCGCCATGGGACATGAAATGGTCGGAGAGATCGTCGAACTTGGCGACGAAGTTTCGGGTTTCGACATTGGACAACGGGTCATCGTGCCGTTCCAGGCGAGTTGTGGTGAGTGTGCTCCATGTCTACGGGGTCACTCCAACGCGTGTTCGGCCGTTGCGTCTGGAACTGCGTTTGGTCTTGGTCCGCATGGCGGACTGGATCTTGGGGGAGCGCTTGCCGATCTCGTACTCGTGCCTTTTGCCGATCACATGCTTTTGGCGTTACCTGATGGCCTTGACCCCATCGTCGCCGCAGGAATTCCCGACAACGTCAGCGATGGTTATCGCTGTGTTGCCGAACCACTGCGAGCAATTCCTGGTGCTCCAGTTCTCGTAGTAGGCGGACTTGCACCGTCGGTCGGGCTCTACGCCGTTTCCTGCGGTATCGCGCTTGGAAGTGAACGCGTGGTTTACATCGATCACGATCATGATCGACTCCAACTCGCAACAGCACTCGGCGCACATGTCATCGAAGCTCCACTAGACCGTCTGGTCGATGCCCTCGGTGACGAGCGGTTTCCCATAACCGTGGATGCTTGTGTCCTTGACCCCGGCCGTGATCTAGCTCTCTTCGCCACTGCACCGTGCGGAACCTGCACAAGCGTGTCCGGTGGCGTCTCGCCCCGGTCCGCATTGCCACTTCAGTCGATGTATCTAAAGGGCATCCGTTACGAAGTGAGTCGTGTCCACGCAAGAGCAACTGCTCCGGCGGTTTTGGATCTTGTCAGCTCCGGGCGGCTCGATCCCGGGGCGATTATTACCAAGGTTGTGTCATTCGACGATGCACCAGAGGCCATGGTTGAGCCCGCGGTCAAGATCGTCTTTGTCCCTTAGAGGACAAAGGACTACTTCTCCCAGCCGAGTTCCTCGGCGAAGACAGGCATGTGTTTCAAGACGGCATCGAGGAGCACTGCTGTGTCATCGATCGACTTCGTCGAAATCAGTTTGCGTGACCATCGAGCTTGACTCTGCATTTACGGGTTAGGTCCGGTGGCGATCGGGCCAAGGCGAGTGGGGTCGCTACGAGAGACCCATTGCAAGGAAATCGAGTTGCCAAAGCTCTTTGAACACGCCCCGCCCCATTTCGGTGAGCCGATCGCGTGGTTCGCGCGGGAATGAACCGTTCTCGGCGGCGATGGAAATGATTTCGTGGATCGTGCGTCGACCATCGACAAGTTCAACAAACGCGAGTTGTGTCGGATCAAGATCAAGCGCCCAGTTACTCCGAGAGAGTTGTTCGCCCACTAAGCGGCACCGATAACGGAACTCGGGGATAAACCGTATGAAATCTTGCGCGGCAAAATCGATTACGTAACTCTTCGTCGGTCGGTCGACGTGACACGCGGTGAAGAAATGGCATCCGTTGCGTGGGTTGATGCGTTCCATCGCTGACCATTGAGCCCGATCGGGGAGATCGGCGACGGTTGAAAGGAAACGGTTGTTGCGGCTCGGCGGCGCGTAGTACGGGGACTTCAGGAACCACTCCTGAAAGGTCAAACCTGCATCGCTCACGAGCTCGATGCATTCATCGACGGTGTAGGTGCGATCGCGACCATGAAGAAATGTATCGACGAGTCCCGCGTCGAAGGAGAGGTCCGGAGCGATCTCGATGTAGCTCTGGATTGGATGTCCTTCAGGAAGTGAGCTGAGGGCTTCGCGGACCATCGCCACCGATGCTTGATCGCGTTGAAGACCGAGTTCGCGGAACACCGACTGCAGCATTTCAACGCCGAGGCGCCCATAGGTTGCGTACAACATGATGGCGACGACGCCATCGGGGCGAAGCGCACCAGCGAGCGACTTCAACCCGACAAGCGGATCGGCGAGGTGATGCAACACGCCGCTCGAAACGATGAGATCAAAACTCTGATTGAGCGAGTTCAGATTCTCAATGGGAAGACGATGAAGCTCAAGGTTTTTAAGGTTGTAGGTGCTCTTTAAATACTGGTGATGGTCGAGCGAGGACTGGCTGACATCAATCGCCACAACCTTCGCATCGGGGTTTGCATAGGCAAAGACTGCGGCCTGATTGGTTCCGCATCCGGCAATCAGGATGTCAAGGTCAGACGCCTCATTGCGGTCGGGCCAAAACATTCGGTGAGCGATGCTCGGGTCAAACCATTGCCAGTTGTTTGCCATCCAGCCGGGCAAATCCATGATGGGTTCGGGGTAGACCCATTCTTCGTACTGG
>JBIIGP010000251.1:0-3174 GCA_044236415.1 Acidimicrobiales bacterium
TCGATCCCCACCCGCCCCACCACCTGTTTGTTCGTGAGCGTTTGTGTTTGGAGGACCAGTGGTGAACCCAGTGTTCGCAGAGACATGGTCTGAAACGTGGAACTCCCACGATCCAAACGCAATCGTTCGTCTGTATGCCGATGACGGCCTTCATCGGATGGCTGCCGGCTCGACCTACGTGGGTGCAGCCCAATTGCGACAGATGGTCGATCGCTCATTGCGCGGGTATCCGGATCTCCATTTCTTGATTCGGGATCATCAAGTGCTCAGTATCGATGACGTGTCGGAACGGTTTGTTATTGAGTACACGATGACCGGAACTCAACGTGAAGCGATCGGTGATCGTGCTGGTACGGGGAAATCGATCACGATTGATGGCGCAATGATTGGTGAGTTGGACGCAAGCCAACGAATTCACCGGTGTACGGACTACCTCGATCACCATTCCATCCGTCAGCAGCTTGGTCTCATCGATTGAAGTCACTGCTCGCGTAGTATCGGGTCCATGGAACTCACTGTCGTTCTCCCATGCCTCAACGAGGCGGAAACGCTTGCGGTGTGTATCCGTAAAGCCAAGGCCTCGATCGCAGGTTTGGGTATCGACGGCGAGGTTGTGATCGCCGACAACGGAAGCACCGACGGTTCGCAGGACATTGCCCGTGCCGAAGGCGCTCGTGTCGTCGATGTCCCGATTCGTGGTTATGGCGCAGCTCTCACGGCGGGCATTGCTGCTGCCAAGGGCGAGTTCGTGATCATGGGCGACGCCGACGACAGCTACGACCTCTCCAATCTCGGGCCTTTCGTCGAGGCGCTTCGTGGCGGAGCCGATCTCGTGATGGGAAATAGGTTTGCCGGTGGCATCGAACCCGGTGCAATGCCGGCGCTCCACCGGTACCTCGGGAACCCCGTGCTCACGGCAATCGGTCGAATTCTCTTCCGTAGCCCCGTGAAAGATTTCCATTGCGGATTGCGTGGGTTTCGCCGCGAGGCAATCCTCGACCTCGATTTGCGAACGACTGGCATGGAGTTCGCAAGTGAAATGGTTGTGAAGGCGACGCTCAACAAACTCAACATTGTTGAAGTTCCGACGACTTTGTCGCCCGATGGTCGAAGCCGAGCCCCGCATCTGCGCACATGGCGTGACGGTTGGCGCCATCTTCGGTTCCTTCTGCTGTACAGCCCCCGTTGGCTCTTTCTCTATCCGGGGATGGTCCTCTTTCTCGTCGGGATCGTTCTTGGTGGGGTGCTCCTTACTGGCCCGATTCAGGTCGGAGAGCACGCGCTCGATGTTTCGGCGCTTGTGTATTGCATGGCTGCAGTTCTCATTGGCTTTCAAGCGATTTTGTTTGCCGCGTTCTCCAGAGCCTTCGTTGCGAACGAAGGACTAATGCCGCCGTCTCCTGGCATGCAGAAAGCATTCAAAGTTCTGAATCTCGAACGCGGCCTCATCATCGGCCTGTTACTCCTGATCGTTGGCGTCGCACTTGCAATCTATGGATTCATTCATTGGGGTTCATCGGACTTCGGCGCGCTGGACGCTCGTGATGCAATCCGCCTGGCCGTGCCCGCGGCGACACTTTCGGTGCTCGGCTTCGAAACGATTATGGGCAGCTTCTTCCTGAGCGTTCTTGGGTTGTCGCGTCGATGACACCGCGGGTCAGCGCAGTCGTTCTTTCGTATCAAGACGAACCGTGGCTTGAGCGTTGCATTCACGCGCTTCTCGCATCTGAGGGCGTCGAGATCGACGTTGTCCTTGTTGACAACGGCTGCACCGACGGCGCCGTTGAGCGCTTGCGGGGTACTCCAGGGCTAACCGTGGTGGGCGACGGTGAGAACCTTGGTTTCTCGCCGGGATGCAATTTCGGAGCCACCTTCACCGCAGGCGATTACCTCGTCATGGCGAATGGCGACCTTGTCGTCGAACCCGATGCACTTGTTCGTCTAGTTGATGTCGCAAGTGACCCAACCGTGGGCATTGCCGGCGGAAGTATCCGCCTCAACGACGACATCACCACGTTGAACTCCGCAGGCAACGACATTCATTTCCTTGGTTTCAGTTGGGTCGGTGGCTTCGGTGAGCCGGCAGCAACCCATGCGATCGATAAAGACGTCGCTGGTGCAATGGCCGCGCTCGTGATGTTGCGTCGCGAAGTGTGGGAATCACTCGACGGTTATGAACCGCATTACTTCGCGTTCCACGAAGACGCAGACATGAGCTGGCGCTGCTGGCAACGAGGGCTTCGAGTTCATTACGTTCCCGACGCAATTGGTCGTCACCGTTACGAGTTCGGGCGCGTCGGCAACAAGATGTATCTCGTTGAACGCAATCGTTTGATTTTTATGCTGACGTGTTGGGATTCCCGCACGCTCGTTCTCCTCGCCCCGCTCATCGCTGCCACCGAGGTGGCAATGGCACTCATCGGTGCAAAAAGCGGATGGTTTGGTGAAAAAGTCCACGGATGGGGCTGGCTGCTTTCGCACCGGAAGTGGTTGCGCGAACGTCGTCGTGCAGTGCAGTCGGAACGAACGGTGGGGGACAAGGAACTCTCTGCCCTGATGTCGGATCGACTTGATGCCAAGAACTTTCCGATTCCTGAGTCACTTTCGTTTCTCGATGCAGCTGCAGCGGGCTACTGGCGACTCGCACGTCGATTCTTGCGCTGACATTCTCACGAAACTCTTACCCGGAAGAGGCCTCTACTCATCGAGGCCTCTCGTACACTTCGCCTATGGCAGACGAGAACTCTCCGGCGGAAATGCATTCTGATTCGCTGTATCGGCGAGCGATCTCCCGCCGGTCCGTTCTGGCTGGAGCAGCGGCATTTGGTGCAGTGCTTGCAGTGCCGGCGCTGGCCTGTGGTGGAAAGAGTGACAAGGAAGTCTTCAGTTCCACAACGCAAGTGCCAGGAACGACAGCGCCATCGGGGGGCAGCTCTACCTCGGTGAAGGTCTCAGGATCTGGAGTACCTATTCCTGCAAGCGGTCAGGTTGCGATCGACTTCACCTATGCAGCGACCGAAGGCGGAAGAGCCAAGAATCCCTACATCGCGGTGTGGGTAGAAACGGCAGCGGGTGAATTCGTCGACACAATTTCGCTTTGGTATTCGTCCGGTGAGAACGAGCGCTACTTGAGTGACATGCGATCATGGATGTCGTCGAGCGGCGGAACCGACA
>JBIIGP010000036.1:0-12069 GCA_044236415.1 Acidimicrobiales bacterium
GATCCAAGGCAGATTCGAAAGTGTCTCGACGTTGTTCACGATTGTGGGCTGCATGTACAAGCCCTTGGCCGCTGGGAAGTAAGGGGGCTTGAGGCGCGGCATACCGCGATTGCCTTCAAGGCTTTCAATAAGCGCAGTTTCTTCACCCACGATGTAGGCACCAGCACCCCATGAAAGAACGACATCGACAGAGAAGTCAGAACCAAGGATGTTCTTACCGATGTAACCAGCGGCGTAGGCATCGTTCAGTGCGGCAGCGATCCGTTCCTGAGCAAGCGGCATTTCGCCGCGCACGTAAAGGAACGCTTGGCCGCAACCGATCGCGTAACACGCGAGCAGAACGCCTTCGATGAGCTGATGGGGATCGCGCTCCATGAGCAGACGGTCTTTGTAGGTGCCCGGTTCCGATTCGTCGCCGTTGACAACGAGATAACGCGGCCACACGTTTTCGGGAGCAAGACCCCACTTCACACCTGCGGGGAAACCTGCACCACCACGACCGAGAAGGGTCGCTGTCTTGACCTCATCAGCCACTGCAGCCGGGCCCATCGAGAGCGCCTTGCGCAATGCTTGATAGCCACCGGTGGCTTCGAAACCAGCAAGCGTGAAACTGTCGGCGTTATCGAAACGCGAAGTAATAATGCGAGGAGCGTCGGTAATCATTTGTCGCCCTCCCCCGCTGCGGCGATCCAGACCGGTGCGGCCTTGTCTTCGGGAGTAACAACGCCAGCGCGTCGGTCCTCGGGAATGTGCTGACGAACTTCAGCAAGCACTCCGTGGGAAGGGATGTCGGAACGGCGACCAGCGCGAAGGTCGTTCACGAGTTGATCGAATCCTTCATTCGAGATGCGATGCTCATAGCGGTAATTCACCTGCAGACACGGGGCTTCGGTGCATGCTGCGATGCATTCGACATCTTCAAGAGTGAAAAGGCCATCGGGGGTTGTTTGACCCGGGCGAATGCCGAGTGTCTTCTCGGCATGAGCAAGAAGTTCCTCGCCGCCGCGAAGCTGGCAAGAGATGTTGGTGCAGATGTTCACCATGTAACGGCCGACGGTTTCCATCTTGAACATCTCGTAGAACGATGCCGTTCCGAGAACTTCTGCCGATGAAACACCAACAAGTTCGCCGATATGGGCCATCGCCTCTTCGGTGAGGTGACCGTCTTGTTCCTGCGCAAGATGCAGCAACGGAATCAGAGCGGACTTCGGACGCGGGTAGCGACCGATGATCTCGCGGGCGAGTTCAACGTTGTCATTCGAAAGGCGAGCCATTAGCGATCGACCTCCCCAAGGATGGGATCGACGCTTGAGATGATCGCGACAGCGTCGGCAACGAGACTGCCGTGCATGAGGTGCGGAAGGCTTTGCAAATTCACAAAGCTTGGGGCACGGACGTGCATGCGGTACGGCTTCGAAGAACCATCGCTCACGATGTAGCAGCCAAGTTCGCCACGAGGAGACTCGATCGAGACATACGCCTCGCCCTCGGGAACCTTGAACCCTTCAGTGAAGATCTTGAAGTGGTGAATGAGCGCTTCCATGGATTCGTCGATACGCGCACGCGGCGGCGGAGTGACTTTCTTGTCCTGGATGCGGTAATCGCCCTTCGGCATCTTCTCGAGGCACTGGCGAACGATCTTCATTGACTCGTGAATTTCAGCGAGGCGAATTGCGTATCGGTCGAAACAGTCTCCGTACGAACCGACGACAACGTCGAAGTCAACCTGGTCGAACGCGAGATACGGCATGTCACGTCGGAGGTCCCAGTCATAACCCGTTGATCGGAGGATCGGGCCGGTGACGCCAAGAGCGAGGCATTCTTCGGCTGTGATGGCACCGACGCCTTGAAGTCGCTCACGAAAGATCGGTTGCTGATTCAACAAGGTGTCGTATTCGGCAAGGCGGCCGGGGAGCATGTCGAGAAGACGCAACACGCCGTCACGCCATCCGTCAGGAAGATCGGCAGCCACACCACCGGGACGGATGTAGTTGTGGTTCATGCGGAGGCCTGTGACTTCCTGAAGGAAGCGAAGCGCTTCTTCACGTTCACGCCATCCGTAAAGCATCATCGACACTGCACCAAGGTCCATGCCGTTCGTGGCCATGAAGAGAAGGTGAGAAGAGATGCGATTCATCTCGGTCATGAGCATGCGGATCCAGATCGCACGTTCAGGCACTTCGATGTCAAGCAACTTTTCGACAGTGAGAGAGAAGGCAAGTTCGGTGAACAACGGCGCTGCATAATCCATTCGCGTCACGTTGGTTGGGCCCTGCAAGTATGTGAGTTCTTCGCCCGTGCGCTCCATGCCTGTATGGAGATAGCCAATGATCGGCTTACAGCGAAGAACAGTCTCGCCTTGGAGTTCGAGCATGAGACGCAACACACCGTGAGTCGACGGATGCTGCGGACCCATGTTGATGATCATGGTTTCGTCGTCGGGAACCTGCTGGCGCTCTGCAACGAGCGCGTCGTTCTCTGACAGTCGAAGAACGGCGCCAAGTTCGCGAAGACGTTCGCCAGCTGCGACAACGCCGGCTGACGTCAGTTCCTGACCACCTTCGGAGGTCTGGTTCACATTCGCGGGGAGTTCGTGAGTTGCGGTCATGAGATCAACGATTCGCGGGAGCACCCTTGAACTGCACCGGGATACGACCAGAGTCGTAGTCCTTGCGCAGCGGGTGTCCGATCCAGTCCTCTGGCATGAGGATGCGGGTGAGATCAGGGTGGCCTTCGAACGTGATGCCAAACATGTCGAAGGTTTCGCGCTCCATCGCCTCGGTGCCGGGATAGAGATTGAATGCGCTTGGAAACACCGCATCAGTCTCGGGCACCTGCACTCGTAAACGAAGACGAGCACGTTCACGATGGTTAATGAGGTTGACGACAACTTCGAAACGTTCGGGTTCGATGTCAGCGGGAAGTTGGCGCGAATCGTTGGTGAGGTAGTCGACACCGCAAAGGTCGATCACCGAGTGGTACCCAGCGGCATGCAACGTCGCGAGCAGCGCTGAATAGCTTTCGCGAGTTGGATGCAACACGAGCTGCTCATGAGAACGAGTAAGCAACGTATCGAAAAGTGTCTCGGGTGCGATCTCGGCTGGGGTGTCAGCCTCGCCACTTTGGGCGTCGATGTCAGTCATGTTCAGCCCTGACCCAGGGTGACAGGCACAGGACCGGAAGGACCCATCTGTTCAACAATCAGACCAGCGCCCTCGCCGTCGCGACGAGTGAGTTCACCGTTTTTGATCTTGTCGTGAAGTGTCAGGATCGCATGCATCAGCGTTTCCGGTGATGGCGGGCAACCCGGCGCGTACACGTCAACGGGAACGATTTGATCGACTCCCTGCACGATGGCGTAGTTGTTGAACATGCCGCCGGAAGATGCGCAGACGCCCATCGAGATAACCCACTTGGGTTCCATCATCTGGTCGTAGATCTGCCGAAGGACCGGTGCCATCTTCTGCGACACGCGACCGGCAACGATCATGAGATCGGCCTGACGCGGCGAAGCGCGGAACGTTTCCATGCCATAACGAGCAAGGTCGTAGTGCGGTCCGCCTGCAGCCATCATTTCGAGCGCGCAACACGCGAGACCGAACGTGGCAGGCATGACGCTGTGGCGACGCGCCCACTTGACCAGTTCTTCGAGAGTTCCGGTGAGGAAGTTATGGCTGAGTCCTTCAAGGCCAGACTCGAGGAGTCCGCCTGTGGGCCTGGTCTCGCTTGACACTTATGCAGCCTCTTCGGTGGAACGGCCTTCGAGGCCGACGCGACGGATGGTGCTGGTCGCGGTACGGGCGGGCGAAACGGCCTCGGAACGACGAAGGCGCTTTACCGGGCCCCAATCGAGCGCGCCATTTCCGATGAGGTACACGAACGACTCGAACACTGCAGCAGTGAAAATGAGGATCGCTGCAATTCCGTACCACCCGAGCGAACGAAACACGACCGCAAAGGGGAACAGGAAAATGATTTCGATGTCAAACACGATGAAGATCATTGCGACGAGAAAGAACTTCACAGGGAAGCGTTCTGGTGGTCCCTGATCGGGAACAATTCCGCATTCGTACGGAGACGATTTGGCTTCAGACGGACGACGGGGCGCAAGGAGTTGCGAAACGACGCGGCTCACCGCGGCGAAGATGATCGCCAAAACAAGCATTGCGAAGATCGGCAGATACTGCCCCACTCTGGTCAGCTCTCCTTCGACGCCGCTTCGGCCATCGCCTTGTTCTTCATGAGCGTCTTGTCACGGTTATGCAATGCCCATGCAGACAAGATGAACAGCGAAACTGAAATCACGAAGTAAAGGAACGGGATCACACGCTCGTTTCCGATGTCACGGATGAGCACAACGGAAATCACCGGCTGAGAAGGATCAACCTTGGGAAGTGGTGGCGCTTGTCCAGGGACTGGGGTTTGCGGAATGACTTTCTGAACCTGCACCACGGTGTAGTTCTTCGGGTTCTTGATCTGGAATGCCGACGTGATGCGATGCTGTGCTCGACAAATCGAGCCACCGTCGGGGCAGTCATCCTTAAGCGTTGGCTTACCGCCGTAGTTCCATACGTTCAGCTTCTTGTACTCAGAGGTCGTCTTAAAGACTCCAGATGCAACAAGTTCAACGTCTGCTGCAGCTTGCGCTTCACCCGCGTTCGCCGCACCAACAAGGGCCCAACCATTGAGAGCTTCGGCGTCGAGAAACTCCGAAACAATCGCCGGATTATTTTGCTGAAGGTCGGAAAGGGTGAACCCATTGGGGAACTCCTTCACGAGGTCTGGGTTCTGCGCCAAGATCTCATCAGCAGTCGCTAGCGATGCAGGATCAACCAATTTATTCAGTGCATCAACTTTGGCTGAATCGTTCGCACCGTTGACATAGATCTCAACCGGCTTCCAAGTGGGAACGTTGCCGCGAGGGCCGATGGCCGGAGGCGTGAGCCACCAGACAAAAGTCAGGATCGTGAGCCAACCGAACAGCCCGGAGAGTGCCACGAGGAAACCCAAACGAGAGCCGATATTGGTGCCGAGAATCAGGTAGGTCGAGCCCATAAGGACAACAACACCGACCATGACGATGAGAATCCCGCGGATTCCTGGGTCCCATGAGATGCCAGCGATGATGTTGAGAGTTTGCATCAGAGGCTCCGCTCGTAGGCAACGACTGCTGCAATTTGTGCAGGCGTGAGCATGACCTGATCTGGATTCATAATTGCGGTCTTGGGATCCTGTGCGTTCGGGTTGGTGCCGAAGCTGCCCATACGCCCGCTCGACCAACCGGCGGTGCCATAGGCAGTGCCCATCTTGGGATAGGCCGACACGAATGCTTCTTGCTGAGCTGCAACGGGGAACTGACGAATTTCAGATCCACCGGTGAGGTTCGGGCCCATTGCGCCACCACCTGCGACCTTTGCTTGCCCGAACGACCACCCGGTTGTGTGGCAGCGACCACAGGAGTATGCGCCACCCGCAAAGCCATCGGAGTAACCAAGATTGAACACCGCTTCGCCAAGGGTTTTGTACATTCCCCCGGGGATAGTGCAGTTGTTGTCGGCGTCGGCAGCGCAGGTCTTATCGAGTTCCTTCTGGACTGCTAACTGAGATTCCGCAGCCGGAAGCTGAATCGAGGTCAGATACGCAATGACTTCAGCAATCTGCTGCTCGGTAAGAGGACCACCGCCGGGTGCACCCCAGGCCGGCATCGGCGAGTACCCGCGGCCGTAATTCAGAATGTAGGTGACCTGTTCCGGCGTGTACCGGTACATGATGGTGTCGAGGGCGGGGGACTTCCACTGCACCTGATCGACATAGGCGCCAGTTACTGGGTCGAGGATCGTGTAGCTCGCAACGCCGCCGATACCTTTCGGGCCGTGACAACCAGCGCACTGAGCACCGTTCACGTAGATCTCTTCACCACGTGAAATCGCGACGTCTTCGAATCGCTCCACCATTCCCTCTTGGCGACCAGGTTCGGCAAGCCAATAGAGCGGAAGGGTCAGAGCGATGACACCAAGTGCGACAAGACCGAGGCCAAGAGTTCGGTCGAGCTTCTTGGTTTCGAGTTCTTCGTCGTTCATGTAGGGCTTGCGGTTCGGGGCAAGTTCAACTTCAGAACCAACCTCGGCGCGTCCCTTGCGCACGTTGATAGCAATAGCGACGACAAACGCGATGAGAAGAAGAACGGCAATGACGTAACCGATCGTCTTCTGAGCGATCGCCAACAGATAGAGATCCTGCATCAGTGACTTCCTCCACCCACGCAATGCGGGCCTTCAGCTTCTTGCCCGGTGGTGTTCGTTCCAATAGCTGGGCCTTGGAAGATCTGACCGGTGTCGACGGTGAGAACGCCACCGGCCACTGAGGTTGCAAAGCGGTCCATGCCTCGCGGCGCCGGACCACCCTTTTTCTCCCCTGCCAAGTTGTACTGCGAACCGTGGCATGGACATTCAAACCACTGTGAGGTTGCACACGAAGGTACGCGGCAGCCGAGATGCGGGCACTTTTGATACAGAGCAACGATGCCGGCTTCCATCGACGGAATGACGCCTGCGGGGTAGACCGCTTTCGCCTTCTCAATTGCGGACGTCGGATACGCGGTCAGCCACATGCGGCCTTCGGCGGAGTACAGAAAGCCCTTACTTGCGGCGATTTTGGCAAGAACATCGGGCACAGCGCCCACGCGAATCTTGGAACCGAAGCCGCCCTTCGGCATTGGCCAGAGGAACGCCAGGATCGCTGCGCCGAAGCCTGAAAGGCCAAGTCCCATCATCACGATGATGGAACGGTTGAAGAACTTGCGGCGTGAAATGCCGATCGCATCGGCATCAGGAGCCACAAACGGTGCGATGTCAGCCGAGACAGTTGCAGGAGCAGTTGGTCGACGATCAAGCGCCGCCGATGCTTCGACCTGACGGCCGGAAACGCCGACTAATTCAGACTCGTCGAGTGTGGACGCGGGCTTGTCGCGCTTGATCGTTTCACGACTGAGCGCACCGGTAGCGCCACCACTGTCACGACGACGTGAGGCAGCGAACAACACCACGCCGGCGAGAACAACGACGACGGGAATGACGATGACTAAAGGATTCATTTGGGGGACTCCTGTGTTTGCGCCATCACAACTCGAAGAACATGCCGCCGGTCCAAGGCGCCACGAAGTTGAAGCCAGGACCACGGAAGAAGGAACCAATAATGACAAGTACCGCCCAGAACATCATCTGAACTGTGAACAATGAGATCGCAAACTTGCGATCTTCGGGCTTGTTCGACGGGTTTTTGTCGATGTACGGCGAGAGAATGAGCAAGAAGATGCCCATACCCGGGATAGTCACACCGGCGACCATGGGGTGGAACATCGTGAGCAATTCCTGAAGACCGAGGAAGTACCAAGGGGCCTTCGACGGGTTCGGGGTCTGATTGAGATTGGCCAATTCGAGCAACGGGGCATTTACGAAGATCGAGAAGATCAGCGTAAAGACCGTGATCGCAAGAGCAGCAACAAACTCAACGGCAAGAAGGTGCGGCCAGGTGTGGACCTTGTCCACGGGTGTGGCCTTGAGATCCTGAATGGAACCGGCCTTGACCACAGTGAGCAGACGCTGGGTATGACCGCCAGGGCCAGTCGCCGTGGGAGGTGGTGCGGCATCGGCAACCGCGGTTGCAACGCCACCACCGGAGGCAGCCGGAGCTGCAACTTCGGCGCCGCCTTCCTTCTTGGCCTTTGCTGACTTAGAGCGCTCGAGCAAATGAGCCGGAATGCGGCTGTCGCCCGCGCTTGGTGCCTCGGCGGCAGGAGCTTCAGCGGCGGCTTCAGCAGGCGCGTCGCCCGCGGCTTTGGCTGCTGCCTTGGCCTTGGCCTCTTCGGCCCGCTTGCGGAGATGTTCGGGGATCTCTGTCATGGCTCCTCGATCACAACGGTCCGGAGATGCCGCCATCCTTGCGGACCCGCCAGAAGTGGATCGCAAGGAAGATGACGGTCACGAACGGAACAAACAACACATGCAACACATACCAACGCAACAACGTGTCGGTACCGATTTCCTTACCGCCAAGGAGCACGAATCTCACTTGGTCGCCGAACACCGGGGTGTAGCCCATCATGTTCGTACCCACCGTCACCGCCCAAAGTGCGAGCTGATCCCACGGAAGGAGGTAGCCGGTGAAGGAAAGAAGAAGCGTGAGGGTCAAGAGGATGACGCCAATCACCCAGTTGAACTCTCGAGGTGGCTTGTACGCGCCGTGATAGAAGACGCGAGCCATATGAAGGAAAACCGACAGCACCATGAGGTGGGCGGCCCATCTGTGCATATTTCGCACAAGAAGACCAAATGCCACTGAGGTCTGCAGGGTATAGATGTCGTTCCAGGCCTGCGCCGCAGTCGGGCGGTAGAAGAACATCAGGAAAATGCCTGTGATCGTCAGCAGGATGAAGAGGAAGAAGCTGAGCCCACCAAGGCAGAGGGTGTAGCTGACCTTGACCGCGTGTCGCTTCACCTTCACAGGGTGAAGGTGGTACAGCACGCTGTTCATGATCACGTACGAACGATTACGGGGGCTGTCGGTGTAGCCCTTACGGAACACCGATCCAGGTCGGAAAATTGAATTCCAGGCCTGAGAGCCCTGCGTCTTGTCGACGACTTCACTGACGCGCTGAGCGGGGGTCTTCTTCCCGTTGGGGCGCTCCATGGTCTTTGCCAAGGCAGTTACTCCGTGTGAGCCGGGATCGAGGATCGGTCCCGGGAGGGTGGTTCGAGTTCAGAAGATACAGAAAAGCCAGAAAAAACAGGGAAAATTGGTGGTGCTAACCGAGACGCATCCCGTAGCCGTAGCCGTGGGTTGGCATTCGTTGATGGGAATCACCATCGGCCGGCGCAGCGCCGACCTTTCCAAGGATGATGACACCAGTTGGGCACCTGTCGACGCAAAGTGCGCAACGGGTACAAACATCATCGTCGATAAGGAACACCGAGTGGTCACCGGGGTCTTCTCCGGGAAGTTCGGTGCCAACAGCCTCATCGATCGAGGAAGTGCGGACAAGGTGGATGCACTTCCAAGGGCAAATATCGACGCATCCTTCGCAGGTAATGCACTCGGATTGGTCAATATGGATGAATTGCTTGGGCTTTACCGCCTTTGACAGCCATTCCGCGTCGACTTCCCGCAGGACGTAATCGTCGCGGAACTCCGGCATCGGGGGATTGGCGTCAATGCGGGCCATGATCAGCTCTTCCGGACCAGGGGACGGCCGTACTCGGAAGTTGCGGAAGCCTGAGCCGTTTCAGCGGCAGCAGCACGCTTGCCACGGTTCTGCCACCAGACCCAAAGGGCGATCTGGGCAGCGAAGAAGACGACATAAATGAGCACCGCAGCAATGTCCCGAAGCGTCTGGTACGAGATCGTGATCGGGTTCCAGCCATCGAGCGACTGCGGCTTAAGGATGCCGCCGGGGCCCAACAGAATGTTGTCGGGGCGCCAACCGAGTTCGTTGTCGGCCCAAGTCAAGAAGAGATGAGGAACGACGCCATAAACCCAAAACATAAGGAAAAAGGCATAAACGGACGCGACCATGGCCTCGCCCCATGTGAGCGGTGTCCCTACTGGACGTCGCTTGGCCATCGGAATCACAAGTGCGGTCAAAAGAACCGCTACAAGCACCGATGCGATGAACGCAACCACCCGGGTTGGCCTCCCTCGTGAACGTTTGCACAAATGATACGGACAGAACTGTGCCGAGCCCGGTCAGGCCGGTCTGGCGCTTTCATTGTCTAGCACCGCCGAAAGGGGGTTGAGACATTCACGGTCTCATTCGCGGACGTGACATTTCACCGGAGGGATTTCGCGAACTCCGCTTCTCGATACTTGGCTCCCCCCTCTCCGCATCGTCTAGGTTTGAACGAGTACGGCCGGTGTCCGTCGGCTTCGCCGGCAGCCCTGCCCGATCACTGCTCCCGTATCTCTCCCCGTCCGCTTCGGAGGAACCGTGACCGAAGTTCCTGAGCATCTGCTCAAGCGCTCTAAAGACCGTCGGACCTCACTCGACGGTGGAACACCTGCTGCTGATGCAGCACCGGCCGCCGAGAGCGCCCCGGTCGAGAAAGTAACCGCTTCCGCGGCTGCTGCTCCGGCCGCTGTAGCGCCTGCGGCTGCACCTGAACCGGTGCCGCCTTATGTCGAAGCTGCCATCAGGCGGAAGAAGATCCCCGTCTGGGCGATACCGGTTTTGGCATTCCTTCCTCTTTGGGCCGTCATGTACATCGGTGGCCTCTCTCCGGCTGCGAGCGGTGAACCTTCACAGTTGGCAACCGGAGCAACGATCTACACCGCGAACTGCGCGGGTTGCCACGGTGCTGCCGGTGGCGGCGGTGTTGGTCGTCCGATGAACGAAGGCAACTTGGTCAAGACCTTCCCCGACATCATCGGACAACTTGATTTCGTTTGGCTCGGCTCGAATGGAATTGGTCCTGCCGGCACCCCGTACGGCGATCCCGCTCGTGAAGGCGGACAGCACAAGACCCTGAGTTACAACGGCAACCCAATGCCGAACTTCAATAAGTCGCTCAGCCAAGCCGAGTTGCTTGCAGTCGTTCGTTACGAGTGGGAAACACTTTCGGGTGGCGAGGCCACCGTCGATGCAGAAGGAAACATCACCTACGCCGACGGAAAGCCGATGCTGAATGCAGCCGGCGAACTCATCACGCCTGAAGGCACTCCGTTGCTTGACCCGAACGGAAAGCTCACGATTGAACCCAACTGGACAATGCCAGTTGGTTCAAAGTCGTAAGACTCACTCAACACAGTCGTTTGAAAGAACCCCGCTTCGGCGGGGTTCTTTCGCGTCTAGGTCTCTGCTGTTAGCGAGTCGCGATCAACGAAGTGTGATCAGCGCGACGCGACTGCGATAGCAGCAGCGTGCGCTGCATCACTTATTGCTGTGAGTACTTCGTCGTTGTGTGCCAGGCCTGGGAACATCACTTCGTACGCCCCAGGAGCAATCGCAACACCACGATCAAGGAGTTCGTGAAAGAACGCCGCATACAACGCTTCGTTAGTTGTGCACGCGCTCACATAATCGGTTGGCGGTGTGTCGCCAAAGAACAGCCCAACAAGGGTTGCAAAGCGTGGAACGCACACGGAGATACCTGCAGCACCAAACGCGTTGACAAATGCACCGGCCAGACATTCAGCGCGAGATTCGATCAACGCGTAGGCGTCATCGTCCAGTAGCGAGAGCGCAGCAAGACCGGCAGCCGTTGCAAGAGGGTTACCCGACAACGTTCCTGCTTGGTAGACCGGACCAAGCGGAGCAAGGTTGTCCATGATCTCGGCGCGTCCGCCAAAGGCGCCAACAGGCAAACCACCGCCGATGATCTTTCCGAACGCCGTGAGATCAGGTGTCACACCAAGAAGTTGTTGAGCACCGCCGCGCGCAACACGAAAGCCAGTAATGACTTCGTCGAAGATCAACAGTGCGCCGACGCGATCGCATTCAATTCGAAGTCCTTCGAGGAATCCGGGTGTGGGTGGTACTAGCCCCATATTTGCGGCACACGGCTCGACGATTACCGCAGCGAATGTTTCATCAAGCGTAGGTACGACGTTGTAAGGCGCAACGACAGTGTCAGCGATTGCGTTGTCAGTAACGCCTGCCGACGCCGGAATGCCAAGAGAGGCCATCGCCGTTCCGCCAGAAACGAGCAGACCATCGCTATGTCCGTGGTAGTTGCCTGCGAACTTGAGAATCTTTGGTCGACCAGTTGCACCACGAGCGACGCGAATCGCGCTCATCGTTGCTTCAGTTCCGCTATTCACCATCCGCAACTTCTCGCAGGAAGGAACTCGTTCGTTGATTGCTTCGGCGAGTTCGACTTCGCGAGGTGTTGGCGCTCCAAACGAGGTTCCATCGACCGCTGCTTTTTGAATTGCTTCGATGATCTTCGGGTGAGCATGCCCGGCGATGATCGCTCCGTAACTCTGAACGAGATCAAGGAACGTTGTTCCTTCGATATCAGTCACGCGCGCACCACTACCGCTTGCGACGAAATACGGAGTACCGCCCACAGAGCGGAA
>JBIIGP010000037.1:0-12017 GCA_044236415.1 Acidimicrobiales bacterium
GAAAACCCCCAAGCTCGTTCACGACACATCTCGAGGAACTCATCGATCACGAGCGGAATTGATTCTTTGGCTCCGATCGGGTCACCTGACACCAATGCTTGCCGCCCAACATAGGTGTAGGCGATGAATGCCTTCTGGTCCGATGAGACGAAGAAAAGTTTGTCGTCGCGCAGCGCAAAGTAGTCAAGTGAATCGAAGCTGAACTCCTTCACAATCGACACAGCCTCGTTGAGCGCCTCTGGCGTCACATAAGAACGCGAAACGATCGGCCGAAACACGAGAATCACCGCGGCAAGTAACCCTCCGACCCCAAGTAGAAGAAGTGAGGATGGAAACGCCCACTCAAAGAAGTTACGTTCATACTGATAAGGCCCGTCTAAACCGACGAGACCGAGCAATATCGTCTCGGCGTTCTTCCAAAAAGTTGGACTCGGCGTGATCGATGCACGTTCCAAGAAGAGAGCCGCGTAGCCGTAAACAACGATGATCAGGAAGTATCGCGGAATGAACCGCAGAAATTCGAGAAGCGTCGGTGGATCACCCGGCGCCTTGAATTTTGATCTACTCACCAGCAGCAGAAACACCATAAAGAGCGAATACATGGCAGCGAGGTAATGGTGTTCGCGTAGGACATCAACCACAAACGATGTGCTGAAAACAACCACTGCCATCACCCACGCCAAGTGACGACGTCTGCTCAACTGGCCAGCGAGATAGAGCAAGGCAACACCAGCGGCGACAGCGATGACGTGACTCGTAACCCGAACGCCAAATGGGGCGACGACGTCGACGATTCGGCCCATTCGACCACCCACTGCTGGGAGCGTCGACAGCAGGAGAATGATTCCGCCTAGCGCGGTGAGGAAACCGATGAGCCGAGCTCGACGGGAATCACGTCGCATCAGCGCGACCTCCGATTTCCGACGTGCGCATTCCTAGACAGTAGGACCAGCGGAGAAATCTTCGTCAGTCAATCCATGTTCCGGTCGAAGCGTGGGGAACAAGATGACTTCTCGAATGCTTTCGACCGCCGCAAGAATCATTACGAGGCGATCAATGCCAATACCAAGGCCGCCGGCAGGAGGCATTCCGTACTCAAGCGCTCGGATGTAATCGAGGTCGACGTCGCCTGCTTCTGGATCGCCGGCTGCCTTGTGAGCTGCTTCATCCTGAAAGCGTGCAAGTTGTTCCACCGGATCGTTGAGCTCGCTATAAGCGTTGGCCAACTCACGGCCGTAGATGATGACTTCAAAGCGCTCAACGAGAGATGGGTCGCTGCGGTGGGGTTTCGCAAGCGGCGATGTCTCACGAGGGTGATCGAAAACAATGGTGGGCTCCACCACCTTTGACTCGACGAGTTCGTCGTAGACCTCATGCGTGCAGCGACCAGGACCCCACGAGTCCTTCCACTCGAGTCCAAGCCCATCAAGAATCGCTCTTGTCTCGGAAAGTTCCATCCCTGGGTTGATGTCGACCCCAACAACTTCCTTGATGAGTTCAACCATCGACACTCTGCGCCACGGTGGCGCAAGATCAACAGATGAGCCACCAAGTTCGACCTTCGTGGTGCCGTTTGCAGCGATCGCTGCTGAAGATACGAGAACCTCGACGAGGTCCATCATGTCGCTGTAATCAGCGAATGCCTCGTAGGACTCGAGCATCGTGAACTCGGGATTGTGGCGAGTGTCGATCCCCTCATTGCGGAAGACGCGACCAATCTCGAAAACGCGATCGAGTCCGCCAACAAGAAGACGCTTCAACGGAAGTTCCAGGGCGATGCGCAAGTACGTGTCAAGAGTCAGCGCGTTGTAATGCGTTATGAACGGACGTGCAGTGGCGCCGCCTTGCTGCAGATTCAGAATTGGTGTTTCAACCTCGAGGTAACCACGTTCGCGAAGCACGCTTCGGATTGCATCAACCGCGGCAAATCGCGTCTCAAACACTCGTCGAGCATCTGGATTCACCGTGAGGTCGACATAACGCTGGCGATAACGCGCGTCGACATCGGCAAGACCCTTCCACTTATCGGGAAGAGGACGCAGCGCTTTACTTAAGAGCACCCACTCGGAAACCTTGACGGAGAGTTCGCCCTTCTTGGTCGACATGACCTCGCCTTCGACGCCCACCCAGTCGCCGCGATCAAGCTGGTTGAACTCACCGAACGATTCCTTGCCCAAAACTCCGGCCGAGACAAACAACTGAATCTCACCAGTTCGATCTCGAAGCTGACCAAACGTGAGACGTCCCTGCTCTCGCTTAAGCATGAGCCGTCCTGCAAGGCGGACGATGACGCCGGTTTCGCTACCAGCTTCAAGAGTGACCCACTCATCTCGAACGGGACCGATGTCGGAGGAACGCTCAAATCGATACGGGTACGGTTCGACTCCCGACGCCCGCAATTGGCCGACTCGCTCGAGACGCTGGGCGCGAATGGAGGCCCGCTCCTCGGAGGAAGCCTCTAGATCTTCAGGACTATCGAGCGGTTCTGAGGAGGACTCTGCGGCGTTCTCGTCTGACATCAGTCTTCCTGGAGTTCTCGGGGGTAACGGGGCGGGGTGCCAGTGTGGCACCCCGCTCGTGTCTGGTCGGGCTGGCGGGATTCGAACCCACGACCTTCGGTCCCCCAGACCGACGCGCTAACCAAGCTGCGCCACAGCCCGTGGATCGGACACCTTAGCGAGATGGGGTGATCTGACCGAATCGGCCGGCGGTCGTGAGGTAACGATCGGGAGCGAAACGGCGGGCACGCCACCAGTACTCGGTCGTGGTTCCAGGCCAGATCGTGTCGACTCTGCCGTCATCTCCGACATACCAGCTTGAGCAACCTGAGGCCCACACCGTGGTGGCGACCCTTCGCTGCAACTCGGCATAGGAGGCTTCCTCAACCTCTCGCCGAAGTTCGATCGTGGCAACGGATTCGCTGCGCATATATCGAAGAGCGCGACCGATCTGCTGAAGTTGGACTTCGATCATGAACACGATGGAGTTGTGTCCAAGACCCGTTCCCGGACCCGCCAAAAACCATAGGTTCGGAAATCCTGAGACCGTGATCCCGAAATCGGTAGCGGCACCATCTTTCCAATGGTCGGTCAAGTTCACTCCGTCTCGGCCGATGACAGTCAGGGGCGACGGAAAATCAGTGACGGCAAAACCTGTCGCAAGCACAAGCACATCGAGGTCGCGGTGGTTGCCATCAGATGTTGTGAGACCAGTCCTGTCAATCTTTTCGATTGAAGACGTGACAACTTCAACATTCGGCTTTGCTAACGCTGTGTACCAGTCGTTCGAAATCAAGAGCCGCTTACAACCCGGCTTAAACGTCGGAACGAGTGCAGCGGCCGCGTCCGAATCGGGAAACGCGGCGTCAATCAGAGTTTTTGTCTCCTGCTTGATGCGCGCCGTCATCCCCTTCGCAATTTTTCCACTACCGAGAAATGCCAGGGAAAGGAACTCTTGGCGGAAATAGATGCGCCAACGGTGAAGCCGCTGGAGAAATGGCAGCGCTCGGTAAAGGTGTCGACGCCACGAGGGAGCAGGACGATCATCACGAGGCAGCACCCACGGTGGAGTCCGTTGGAAGACATCAAGATGTTCGACAGCATCTGCAATTGCCGGGACAAGCTGGATAGCCGATGCACCCGTACCGACGACACCAACCCTCTTGCCCTCGAGAGGAATCTCGTGGCGCCAGTTGGCGGAGTGAAAGACCTCGCCTGCAAAGTCCGCGAGCCCTGGGAAATCGGGTGTTGCGGGCTGACTCAAAGGACCGGTTGCTGAAATGACGGCTGACGCGAGGACGGTGTCACCCTCTCGAGAAGTGATCGACCAACACGTTCTCTCTTGAATCCATCGCACCTCTGCGACATCGAATCCAAACCGAATCCGCGAATGGAGCTTGTAGCGGTCAGTAACTCGTTCGAGGTAGTCCTCGATCTCCGGTTGAGCCGGATAGCTGCGACTCCATTCAGAATTCTGTGCAAACGAAAACGAATAAAGATGGCTTGGAATGTCACATGCACAGCCGGGATAGGTGTTGTCGCGCCACGTACCCCCAACCGCTTTCGCGCGCTCGAGGATCACAAAGGAATCGATGCCCTGTTCAACGGCCATCACACCAGCCCCAAGACCACCGAAGCCACTGCCGATAATCGCAAGTTCGACCACGCCACTCTCCACCATCAACTCTCACCTCTCATTGCAGCAACCAGACCACACCTTGGAATGCGCGCCAACCGAGGTAGAGGCCAGCAGCCAAAACCAGAATCCAGAAATGCCATGGGACTTTCTGAATACTCGGCGGCTCCCCGATCATCCGACCGCAGGACGGGCACGTCCCATCGGGAGGCAATGAATTCGGGTTCCAAAACTTGGAACATTCCTCGCACCACGGCATTGGGTCAGTCCCGCTTCCGGACTCGCATCTTGATCGGGGTTGCACCCATGTCGAACGCTTCGCGAAGGGAGCGTTCGAGGTAGCGAAGATAGGAAGGTGGGATCTCCTTGTTCGCGAACAACGTGAAGGTCGGTGGATCTGTCGCACCCTGCGTTGCGTACAGGACTCTCGCTCCGTGGGGACCGGGCTGGGCTGCTTGTGCGGCGCGCAGAACCTGATTGACTTTTCTCGTTGGAACTCTGCGGTGGTAATCCTCGATCGTTCCTGAGAGAGCAGGGAGCAAACGATGCACCCCTTTCCCAGAGAGGGCACTGATCTTCAGAACAGGTGACTCGCCAATGAAGTGCAAACGCTGACTGATTTGATAACCCACATCATCACGTGCATCGGCATCAAGGAGTTCCCACTTATTGAGCAGCACAACAACAGGACAGCCGGCGGCGTCGATCCGCTCTGCCAGACGTTGGTCCTGCGCCGTTACGCCCACCGTTGCATCAATAACAAGAAGCGCGACATCGGAGCGATCGATTGCCTGGAGAGCGCGCACAAGTGAGTAGTACTCGGTCGATTCATCGACTTTGCTTCGGCGGCGCATCCCGGCAGTGTCAACAAATCGAATCGGACCGTCTTCAGTCTCGACAATCGTGTCAACAGCGTCTCTGGTTGTCCCCGGCATGTCGTGCACAACAGATCGTTCATCACCGATGAGACGATTGAACAGTGTCGACTTTCCGACATTGGGTCGACCGACAATCGAAACAGAGAAGATCTTGTCGGCTTCTGCTTCGTTCTCATCGACAACAACCTCAGGCTCGGGAGGGAACTCGAGCATGAGTGATTCAAGAAGATCGCCAGTGCCTCGGCCGTGCAGGGCACTTACGGGGAACGGATTGCCTACTCCCAGTCCGAGTAGATCCCAGATTGCCGATTCCCGGTTTGTGTCGTCCACCTTGTTGGCGACCAACAGAACGGGACGGCCATTCCGACGAAGAATCTGAGCAACACGGCTGTCTTCTTCGGTAATACCGACCGTGACATCGACAACAAACAGTACGACATCGGCTTCGAGGATTGCCTTCTCGCTCTGCTTGGAAACCTTCTCGTCAAGCGAGTCGCCTCCGGGCATCCATCCACCGGTGTCGACCAATCGGAACTCGCGGGCCTGCCACTCCGCAACAACCTCTTTTCGATCGCGTGTGACGCCAGGTTTTTCTTCAACAATCGCTTCTCGACGACCGACGATTCGATTGAAGAGTGTCGACTTGCCGACATTTGGTCGGCCCACGACCGCAACAAGCGGAAGATCGATTGGTTGGGTGCTCATTTCGGCTCCAGTGCCCGACGGAGAGCGATGCCATCTGTCGGGAGGATCTCGACCTGTCTTGGCAGATCGTCAGGAGTGAGGCCATCGAGGAAACGTCCCTGCGATAGACACACATCGGGCAAGAGGTAGCGATGACCTTCGGGCTCTGTCGAGAGCACACGAATGAGGTCGGCCCCGGTGAGGAGACCTGCGACACCAGTGTTGCCGCCGAAGAAAAGATTCTCCACACCGAGTACACGTATGTCATCGCGGTCGAGTGTTTCGACCAAGGGTTTGAGGATCTGCGCTCCATAGCCGCCAGTAATGATGGCAACGGGTGCATTCGGACGAGGTCGAATCGAGATCGCTCCCCCGCCTCGAGGCGCCCGATATCCCTCGGGTGGCGCTCCATCGACCCATGCAAAAAAACCAGTGGCAACGCCAGTTGGGGTTTCGGTCTCACCCATGAACTCCCGCTCAAAGGTACGCGCCATTCCTATGCCGTCTTCATGCATTGGAAACTCTTCGTAAACGCTGTGATCGGGGAAAGGTCGATTCGCCAGCAGGTAGTACTCGTCAGCGGCATGAACGATGCGCCGTCCGAGCGTTGCAAGGTAGATGTCCTGCCAATCATGAACCGCGTCGATCACGTCGCTCGCTTCGGCTTGCGTATGAGGGCGCATCGTCGGCTCGGTGTTGAAATCACTTACGCCAAGAGGAACAACGCTCAAGGTTGCCAATTCCGAATACGTATCGAGCACGGTCGCAAGCGTTTCATCGAGAGCGGGACCATCGTTTCTACCGGGACACACGACGACCTGGCCGTGGACCTCAATCCCGTGATCAAGCAATGCGCGAAGCCAACGAAGACTTGAAGCGCCGCGCCGGTTCCGGAGCATTGAGGAACGCAGATCTGGATCTGTCGCATGGATTGAAACGTGCAGCGGCGAAATCCGTTCCGTCACGACTCGTTCGAGGTCAAGCTCTGTGAACCGAGTGAGCGTCGTGAAATTTCCGTAGAGAAACGAAAGCCGATAATCATCGTCTTTGAGATAGAGGGACTCACGCAGATTGGGCGGTAATTGATAAATAAAGCAGAACTCGCAATGGTTGTCACAGGTTCTGACCTGATCGAAGAGAGCTGAGTGAATCTCTGCTCCGAGCGATTCACCAGGTTGTTTCTCGACTTCGAGCGAGATCTGGAGCCCACCCCGATCAATGTCCAGGCTGAGTTCGCCCTCATCGGCAAGGAGCCGATACGCGATGATGTCGCGGGGTACTTCGCCATTGAGCCGGAGAATCAAGTCGCCGGGCAGTAATCCGGCTCGCTCGGCCGGCGAAGCGGGCGCGACGCTGACAACTCGAGGCGAGGACATAGGCAGTAAGGCTAGTGCCGGTAGCCTCTGATCCCATGAACGAGCAGTCGGTACAACCTTTCCCTGATTCGGAATCTCCCGTTGTTCAGAAGGTTCTCCTCGCCGCCCCTCGCGGATTCTGCGCAGGGGTCGAGATGGCGATTAAGGCCTTGGCCTGGATGGTTCGCTCTTTCGAGGCACCGGTGTACTGCTACCACGAGATCGTCCATAACCAACGAGTCGTTGAGAGGTTCCGCGATCTGGGTGTGGTTTTTGTCGATGACATCGCAGAAGTTCCAGCCGGCAGTCCAATCATGCTGTCAGCTCATGGAAGTGCCCCAGAAGTCGTGGCAGCTGCACAATCAAGCGGCGGTTATGTCGTCGATGCTGTCTGCCCGCTGGTTACCAAGGTGCATCACGAAGTGAAGGTGCGTGCTGGCAAGGGGTACCAGATTGTCTACATCGGCCATGAAGGACACGAAGAAGCTGTTGGCACGATGGCGGTTGCTCCCGACAACATTCATCGCGTGGAATCAGTCGAGGAAGTTGCACAACTCCCCTCGTTCACAGAACCAGTCGCACTTCTCGCCCAAACAACGTTGAGCCATCGCGATTGGGCGAGCGTGCTCGATGCCACTCGAGAGCGATTCCCAGATATGTGGGTCCCCGGTCGCTCCGACCTCTGCTTTGCAACAACGAACCGACAATCAGCGCTTCTTGAAATCGCTCCGAAATGCGATGCGGTTGTCGTCATTGGTTCAGCAAATTCATCCAATACTCGAGCACTTGAAAGTCTCGCTCGTCAGGCCGGATGTGCCCGTGTCTATCGAGTGAACGGGGCCGAGGAACTTCCCGATGATCTTCACGGAGTTGTGGGCGTAACTGCTGGCGCATCTGCACCTGAAGAACTCGTTGAATCTGTCATTTCGAGGATCGCTCCTACCGATGGTGTGGAGATTGTTCAGGTCACCGAAGAAGACGAGTACTTCCCGCCCCCACGCAACCTTCGCGATCTGATCTCCACGATCGACGCCGCAGCCACACTCGCCTTTGGCGGACCAGTCGATGCCCGCCCACCGACGCAAGATCGATCGCTGCATGCCAGCGATGTCCTCGCGTCTCTTGCGTAAATCGACCGATCAATGCTTCCACTCTCACTTGAATCGCTTCGCCTGTTTCTCCATGTCACCGCCGCCGCAGTTTGGGTCGGAGGACAGTTGGCGCTCCTCGGCCTGCTCCCGGTACTGCGTGGTCTCGGTCCCGACGCGCCAAGAGCCGCTGCTCAGCGTTTCAACCGCATCGCGTGGTTGGCGTTTGGCGTGCTTTTCGTGACGGGAATCTGGAGCCTTTTGGCAGAATCTCCAAGCTCACGGGGAACCGCATGGAATGCCACGTTGGGCCTGAAACTCCTGATGGTCGCCGCTACCGGCATTGCTGCGGCGTTCCACGCTGGAGCTCGTTCGAAGGTCATCTTGGCAGCGGGAGGCGCTATTTCCCTGTTTGCCGGGCTTGCCGCTGTGCTGCTGGGCGTCATGCTCTCCGTTGCACCTTCGTGAAAATCCGTCAGAAACGGTCCGAAGGGGGCAGACTTACGGCATGGCTACTTCATTCACCCGCATGGACGAATCCACAGAAGAGCAGTGGCTGCATATCGGAGCCCAACACGCGTTGAACTCAGGGCGCGTCGCAGACCGAATGCTGATGCTTCTTGAGTCACTTGGCGAGATCACCGATGGATTCAACGCCGACCAACTGACGCATTGTCTTCAAACCGCCACCCTCGCCGAACGAGCTGGTGCCGATGAGGAAGTTGTGTTCGCCTCACTAATGCACGATGTCGGTAAGGCGATCACTGTCTCGAATCATGGCGCCATTGCTGCAGAGATGATCAAGCCGTATGTGCGAGAAGACGTCTACCAAATGATTCGTGTCCACCAAGATTTTCAGGGGAAGCACTACTACCAGCATTTCGGTGCAGATCCCGATGCTCGTGAGAAGCATCGCGGTGACCTCACCCCCGAACAGTTCAACCTCGCTGCACAATTTGCAGACGAGTGGGATCAAATCGCATTCGACACCGAATACGACACCCTGCCACTGGCACATTTCGAACCGCTCGTTCGCAAGCTCACCGGCGACATGTCACTTTGAGTGTTCGCTCAGTTCAATGTTGGTTCGGTGATCCAGCTCGTAGTTGCGCTTCATCGAAAAGATCTTGAATTCTCTCTCCGAGTAGAGCTGTCATGTCTCGGACTCCGTTCCGAGAAACACGACCGCTCTCCTTCTTGGGTGGCGGCGTAATTGCCTCGCCGATGACAACGACCATTTTCACCGGTCGGATGAATTTTTTTCCCTTCGGCATGGCTCTCTCGGTTCCTCCGAGGCCAACCGGAATAATTGCCGCACCGGTTCGACACGCAACGTAGGCCGGCCCATCAAACATCTCTTGAACGAGAGGACCGGACTGGCGAGTGCCTTCCGGGAACATCACCAGGGGCTCTCCCCTTTCGACGACGCTCAACGCAGCCTTCAATGCTTCACGATCCGCTGCACCACGCTGAACGGGGAATCCACCCATGGCGGTAAGGAACCAGCCCAGTTGCTTATTCGTCCACATTTTCTCGGCGCCCATGTAGCGCATCAAACGCCAAATCGCCGCGCCAATAACGGGTGTATCGAGATATGACCGATGGATTGGAGAGATGATGAATGGTCCCTGCTTCGGGATGTTCTCGCGCCCATGTACTTCGAGGCGGAAATAGAGACGGGTGACAATCTCGAGGATGAGCCGCACCAGATGGTGCATTGCTTTCTGCGCAAGAGTCAGCACTTCCCCGTTGTCATGACCTTCGGGGATGTAGATCTCGCGACGACTCACGACAGGTATTCCATAATTGCGTCGACGATCTGATCAACAGACAGATCGCTCGTATCGATAACAACTGCGTCGTCGGCGGTGCGCAATGGATCATGAGTTCGGTTCTGATCGAGGGCATCACGCCGAGCGAGATCGGTAGCGACTGTCTCGTACGAGAGATCCGACACTTCCTTCGAGCGACGAGCAGCACGAACCTCGGGGCTTGCGTCGAGGTACACCTTGAGTCTCGCGTCGGGGAAGACAACGGTGCCGATGTCACGTCCTTCCATCACGCCACCACCGCGTTTGGCTACCCACTGGCGTTGTCGTGCCCGCATCTCGGTGCGCACGGTTGGGTTTGCCGCAACGATGCTGACGGCCCGAGTGACCTCAGGACCACGAATCTCGATGGTTGCGTCGACGCCATCGACAACGACCGGACCAGTCGGATCAACCTCGAGTTCGATATTGCGAGCTAAGTTCCCGACAACTTCGGCATCCTCGGGATCAACGCCACCGCGAAGCGCGGCAAACGCAACAGAGCGATACATCGCACCGGTATCGAGATAGTCCAGTCCCAGTCGAATCGCAACGGCCTTGGCCACGGTCGACTTCCCTGATCCGGCCGGACCGTCGATCGCTATTACCAATGGTTGTTCGGTCACTTCAAGCCTCCATGGCGGAGTCGTTCCATCTCTTCGAAGTATGTCGGAAATGTCTTTCGCACACAGTTTGGATCCGAGATTGAAACACCCGAGATCACGTATCCGATTAACGCCATGCTCATCGCCATTCGATGATCGTCGTAGGTCTCGATGGTCGCGGGATGAACCGGACCCGGGATCACCGTGAAACCATCCTCATCCTCAGTTGCATCGACGCCAAGTCGACGAAGTTCTGAAACAACGGCGGCGACCCGGTTGGTCTCCTTCTTACGGATGAATCCAATACCGGAAATCGTTGTCGGGCCTTCAGCGAAAACAGCTACTGCTGCTGCGGTCTGCGCAGTATCGGAAATCTGACTGAAATCGGCGGATACGCCATGAAGCGCTACCCCAGTGACCGTGATCGACGACTCGTCGACTACGACCTTGGCGCCCATGTCGGCGAGCACGTCAACAAAGCGGATGTCACCCTGCATCGAATGGGAACCGAGTCCGTCGACGCGCACGGTTCCCCCGCAAATCGCTGCGGCCGCGAAGAAATATGAAGCTGCGGACGCATCGGGCTCGACCTCATAGTCACGGGCGAGGTAACCGCCTGTCGGCACGACAAATGTGCGGTCGTCAGGCTGCTCGACATCGACGCCGAAAGAGGCCATCACAGTGATGGTCATGTCGAGATACGGGCGCGAAACGACGTCACCGTCGATGTGGATCTTCAGCCCTTCGGGCATACATGGAGCAGCGAGCAACAGCCCAGAGGTGAACTGACTGGAAACTGATGCATCGATTGTGATCACCGGCATCTCTCCGGACCCCTGAATTGGTCCCTGAACCACTGCAGGCAGGTGACCCGCGACCTGATCGAACGAAACCTTCACTCCCAAACGTTCGATGGCGGCGAAAACATCGTTCATCGGCCGCCGGCGCATCGCGTCGTCAGCATCGAGTCGCAATGGCGTATCGCCCAACGCAAGAACCGAAGCGAGAAATCGAGCAGTTGTACCCGACTGCCTCGCGAAAAACGTCGAACTGCAACCGCTGAGGTCGCCACCAATTCCAGTCACCGAAATTGTGGTTGCATTCTCGGTCAGCGACACGACAGCGCCGAGCGACCGAACACAATCGATCATCGCCTCGGTGTCATCAGCGAAGAGAACTCCACGAAGGGTGCTCGTTCCGGTCGCAAGGGCAGCCGCAAGCAGCGCCCGATTCGTGATGCTCTTCGAACCGGGCGGAACAACAACGGCGTCAATCGGACCGCCAAACGGGACGATCTCAAGGACTTCAACCATCAGCGGTCTTCTGATCCGTCGAGCGAACGCATCACAGCTTTGTATCCACGTGCGGTGAGGCCGTCGCGAAGGAGTGCACCATTTGCTGACTCGACGAGGAGGATGACAACTCCCTCGTCGCCCTCAACAGAGTGTGCGATTTCGATGTCAGC